>CAMYIN010000033.1 GCA_947258495.1 uncultured Gammaproteobacteria bacterium | reverse complement strand
ACCCGGCACCCATCGTCGACCTCAAGGCGTCGCGTGAACGCGCATTGGCGGCATTCAAGTCGCTCACATAAACGGGGACAGTTTACTTAATTGTGGATAAACCAAAAACGAAAACGAGTTCGAAGATGGACCTACCGTCCGCGAACTACAGGCACAGAAGCGGGGTCAATTAGCCTAGTGTCGATGGGCAGGTGGCCCTCGTTTCGAACGAGAGCCACGCTGCCCGTACTTATCCACAATTAAGTAAACTGTCCCCGGAATAACGAATACGTCAAGACGCGGGAGTGAACCAGATCGGCGAAGTGTAGGCCCGCTCCTGATGGCTTAGCGGTACCTGCTCCGGCATCTTGACGCCGTAGAACTGGGCGTCGTAGGCCTGCCAGGTCGGCGTCGGTATCTCCAGCACGCGTGTGTAGTAGACCGACCGATGCTTGGGATTGAAATCCGGGTCGGTCCACACTGCGCGCATTTCCGCTGCGCCGATGTTGTTGAGGTAGGTTGCGTTCTTCTCGTTGACGGTGTTGCCGATCGGCTTCTCACAACGACCCTTATCATTGATACCGCGCTCGGCACAGACGACATCGTAGATACGCTCGTGGCGCTTCCCCTTTTCGTCGACCCAGCCCTTCACGATCTGGATGCGGTCCAGGTTAGCGCCCTGAGGATCCTTGAGTGCCCCGACCATGAACACCGGCGCGTTCTTACCGCCGGGCGTTTGCGGCAGGTCGCCGCCCATGGGCACGCCCTTGGCATAGCCGATGGCCACCGCGTCGGGTCGATACACATCATCCTTGCCGTAATCCCAGCCGCCGAAGAAGCGTACCGTGATGCGCGTGCCGGTGGTGGCGTAGGTCTCTTTCTTCTGCATGGCCTCGAACAGCGCCTCACGGGTGTTCTCCCGGGCCCAGACCGCGGCAAGGCCTGAAGAGACTTCCTCCCAGGCGAAGGTGGAAAGGTTTTCGTCACCGGAAAATGCCTTGATGACATAATGCTTGTAACGGTCCGCCGCCGGTTCGGTACCGGCGAACTTCCCCCAGTAGTTCTCCTCACGCGTCGACGCCAGCGAGGTGTGTGCGTCGGTGCTGCCGATCATGCCGAACTTGAACGGGTTTGCGCCAAGTTTCTGCGCCTGCTGCAGACCGACCTGCAGGGCTGTGCGCGCATACTCATACTGCAGCATGTCGTCCTGCTTGGGTTTGACGCCGGCGATGTCTCCCTTGTCCCAGGTGCCGTAATCAGCCCATTCGTCCTCCGGCGAAAGCTTGGGATGCGCCTCGCCGTCGCCCTTGATCTGCGTGACCTCATACAAAGGCTCCCAACGCATGCGCGTGACTGCGTAGTTCTTGTCGAGTGGCTTGCCGTTCAGACGCTCTACGGCAAACATCAGCCCGTTACTGAGATTGCCGTTGTGCGGTATCGCCAATACCCTACCGCCGGTTTTATCCTCGTACGCTTGCATCCATGCCCAGAGATCCTCCGGGTCCTGTGAGTCGTAGGCCGAGAACGGCACGACCTCCCCCGCCTTGTCCCCATCGTCCTTGAAAATCACGACACGGTGCAGGTTGCTCGGCGCCTCCTCGGTATTGAGCGACGTCCACTCGAAACCGATCAATGCGGTAAAGCGACCCGGCTCATTGTGGCGGTCGGCGGCCTCGATCTGTCGGTCCCAGACCGTGCGTTGCATCTGCGGACTCTTGATGGGATCTCCCTTGAACATGTACGCACCCCATTCGCGAAACGCCTCGTATCCTTCGCCCGCATTGACCATGTCGTACCACCGCTTACCGTTCTTGGTAGCGAGCAAGTCGGGATTCGCTTCGGCGATGAACGGCGCCAGGCCCAGCGCTTCCGCGTGGTCGGAGACGACAAGGAAATCGAGCGGGCGGATCAGCTTGGCGCGCTGCCCGGTGCTGGAGAGCACTTCCCCGCCCTTGGCGAATTTGTAGGCCTCGTCCGGACCCAGTTTGTTGCCGATCATGCCGGAGTCGCTAGAGTAGCGGGTGTGCAGGTGGGTGTCGCCCCAGTACAAACCTTCGGCGAAGTTCTTGTCCCGCACGGTGCGTTCCACATAGGGCGAATAGATCTTCTGCGCCGCCGGTACGTCCGCCGCGCCCGGGCTCAGCTCCGTCTGTGCCGACGCGTTCGACAGAAATACGGTGGCAACGACTGTCGCGGTGTAAAACGGTATCAGGGTTAGGCCTTTCGTTCTCGCATTCACTAGAATCCTCCTTCTGCTGTAACCGGGGGTAACCAGGGACAGTTTAAATATTTGTGAGTAAATCAAATCTCGTAAATCCGGCGTGGGATAGACAGCTTACTTATCGTGAAAACGTCGCTACGAAAAAGTTATCCACAAATAAGTAAACTGTCCCCGACGACATCAAGAGCTCGGCGTGTACCAGATGGGCGACGTATAGGCACGTTCCTGGGTGGTCATCTGCACCTCCTTGGACATCTTCAAACCGAAGCGCTTGGCGTCGTAGGCGGTCCAACGCGGGGTCGGAATCTCGATGACGCGCGCGTAGTAAAACGCCTTGAGCGCGGGATCGAAGTCCGGGTCGGTCCATACCGCGATCAGTTCGGGATCGCCGATGGTGTTGCGCCAGGTCGCATTTTCGACGTCCACCGTGTTGCCGACCGCCGGGACCTTGCCGTCCGCGCCGGGCTTGCGTGACTCGGCGTCGCCCCACACGACATCGTACACCTTCTCCTGGGTTTTACCGCTCTTGTCCAGCCAGCCCTTGACGATCTGGATGCGGTCGAGGTTGGCGCCATAAGGATCCTTGAGCGCGGCCACCAAAAATGTCGGCGACTTGCCGTCCGGCGCCTGGCTGAGATCGCCACCCATGGGGACACCCTTGGCGTAACCCACCGCCGCCGGCAGCCGGCTGTTGCCGTCGTCTTCCACGAAATTCCAGCCGCCCCAGAAGCGCACCAGGATCCGCGGCCCGGTACTGGCATAGACCTCCTTGCGCTTCATCGCGTCGAACAGCGCCTTGCGCGTGTTGTCGGTGGCCCACACCCCGGCGTAGCCCGAGGAGGCCATCGCATAGCCCTCGTACTGGCGGCCCTGGAACTTGGCCATGGGATGGTTCCAGCGGTCCGGCGACGGCTCGGTGCCGGCGTGCTTGCCGATGTAGTTGTCTTCCTCCACTGCGGCCAGGGCCGTATGGGTGTCGCTGGAGCCGACCATGCCGAACTTGTAGGGATTGGTGCCGAGCTTCGTCTCCAGCTTGAGCCCGTTCTTGAGCGCCTCGCGGGCATACTCGTACTTCAACATGCGGTCTTCTTTCGGCACCGTCAGGTTTAAATTGCCCAGCGCCAGGGTCTCGTAGTCGGCGAACTCATCGTCCGTGGACAGCAGCGGGTGGGTCTCACCGTCGCCCTTGATCTGCGTGACCTCGTAGAGCGGCTCCCAGCGGGCGCGCTGTTTGGCATAATCGCCGGACAGCGCCTTGCCGGTCGCCGGATTGGTCTCCACCGGGAACATGATGCCGTTGGACATATTGCCGTTATGCGCAAGGGTCAAAACTTGTCCGCCGGTCGCTTCCTCGTAGCGGGCCATCCACTTCCACAGGTCTTCCGGATTGAAGCTCTCGGCGGTGGTATACGGCACCATCCGGCGGGCGCGGTCGCCGCCATCACGGTACAGCACATTGCGGTGCAGGTTGTTGCCTTTCTCGGTCGAGGTCCACTCGTAGCCGATGATGGCGGAGAACCGGCCCGGCTCGTTGTAGCGCTCGGCGATGTCGATGTAGTCGTCCCACACCGTCTGCTGGAAGGTGCGGTCCAGGACCACGGCGGGCACCTTGCCCTGGGAGAAGGCGTTGATGACATTCATGGTGGCCTCGAAGGCAGCCTCGCCGCCTGTGCGCATGGCGTCGTGCCATTCCTTGACCGTCGGGTCCTTGAGCAGATTCGGATTGCCGGCGATGATCTCCTTCATCGCGCCCATGCCGTCGGAGTGATCCGCCACCACCAGCCAGTCCAGCGGCCGTGACAGCTTGAAACGCGTAGGGGGAATAATGCGGCTGCACGCCCATGCCCTTGGCGTCCTCGGTGGTAGGCGTCAGTCCCACCGGGTCGTCGTCCTGGGCCATCGCGGGTGCCAGGACCAACAGCAGCACACTGGCTAGTACCTTGTTCTGAATCATATTGTCATCTCCTTTGGGCAATCGAGTATTTTTAAAGTACGCCTAGACAACTGCGAGGCAACCGTCGTTCGAAAGAGAAATACATTGCACCGGAGGTGCTCACAAAAAAGTCATCTGTCCCCGCAATACGGCAATGTACTTATCCACAATTAAGTAAACTGTCCCCGCTTACCTGCCGTAGTCTATCCCCGTCTACACTGCCGCCAGATGCCCTAAGGCGACCCGATAGAGTTGAGGATCTTCTCCTTCGCATCGCCGATGGTGAACGATCCCGGCTTCTGGCTGGGCGGGAACTCCTTGAAGGTGGCAAGGAATTCGCTTACGTAAGCCGCCGCCGGCGCCATCAGGAAGACGCGATCGAGGAACCAATCGTAATAGGTGTTCGACGTGATCTGTCCACGCTCATAGGGATCACGCCGCAGGTTGAACAGCAGCGGCATGCGCAGAACGGTCCAGGGTTCCGCCCAGGCCCGCATGGTCTGCGGGAAGCGATGCTCCATAAAGATGACCTTCCAGTCGTCGTAGCGCAGGGCGGTCATGTCGCCGGTATCCGAGAAATAGAAGATCTCGTTACGCGGTGTCTTTTCCTCTTTGCCCAGCAG
>CAMYIN010000032.1 GCA_947258495.1 uncultured Gammaproteobacteria bacterium | reverse complement strand
GAGGCGCGAGCGCTTGCAGGCCGATCGCGTGGCGAAGAAGCTCCTGGACGACAGGATCGATGTGACGCTGCCGGGGCGGGGCATGGGTCTGGGGGGGCTGCATCCGGTCACCCGCACCTTGCAGAGCATGGAAGAGATTTTTACCCGGATGGGATTTCAAGTAGCCGAAGGGCCCGAAATCGAGGACGACTTTCACAATTTCGAGGCCTTGAACATTCCCCCGGACCACCCGGCGCGGGCGATGCACGACACCTTCTACGTCGACGGCGCCAAGCTGTTGCGGACGCACACCTCTCCGGTGCAGATACGGTACATGCAGCAGCATGCGCCGCCCATCCGCATCATTGCCCCCGGACGCGTCTACCGCTGCGACTCCGACGTTACCCACACCCCCATGTTTCATCAGATCGAAGGGCTCGCGGTCGACGAATCGACCAGTTTCGCCGACCTCAAGGGCGTGTTGATTCAGTTCCTCCAGGAGTTCTTCGAGTCGGAGCTGCAGGTGCGTTTCCGCCCGTCCTACTTCCCATTCACAGAGCCTTCTGCAGAAGTGGACATCGGCTGTGTCTTGTGCGGCGGCGTCGGCTGCCGCGTCTGCAAGCAGAGTGGTTGGCTGGAGGTCCTCGGATGCGGCATGGTACATCCGGCGGTGTTCGCGCACGTCGATATTGACGCGGAACGCTATACCGGCTTCGCGTTCGGATTGGGCGTGGAACGCTTGACGATGTTGCGTTACGGCGTGGACGACCTGCGGTTGTTCTTTGAAAATGACCTGAGCTTCTTACGGCAGTTTCGATGATCGTAAGCGAACACTGGCTGCGTGAGTGGATCGATATCGACCTCGATATCCACGGCCTGGTCGACCGCCTGACGATGGCGGGGTTGGAGGTGGACTCGTTGCGCCGTGCCGGATCGGAGCTGCCCGCTGTGGTTGTGGGGAAGATCGTCGACGTATTGCCGCATCCGGCCTCGACCGGACTGGCGGTTTGTCGTGTCGACGTGGGAGCGAAAAAAACGCTCGAGGTCGTATGTGGGGCACCGAACGCCGAGTCGGGACTGCGCGTGCCGACGGCACTCCCCGGGGCAACCTTGCCGAACGGGCATACCATCGCGTCGACCGAAATAAAAGGCATCCGGTCGCAGGCGATGTTGTGTTCGGGCACGGAACTCGGACTGGAGGAAGACTCGCAGGGGTTGTATCCGTTGGACGCCGATGCGGTCCTCGGCGCGCGCGTGGAGGAGTATCTGCGGATGTCCGATTGGGTCATCGACATCGACCTCACGCCGAATCGGGGCGATTGTCTGAGCATCCTCGGCATTGCGCGGGAACTCGCGGTGCTGACCGGTCGCCGGATTTCACGCCGGGACGTACCCGGGTCGCGCGACGACACGACTTCCGCGTTGCCGGTGACGGTGTCCGATCCGCAATTCTGCCCCCGCTATCTGGGAAGGGTGGTCGCAGACATCGATCCCCAAGCAACGACGCCGGTGTGGATGCGGGAACGGCTCCGCCGCTGCGGAGTGCGGCCTATCTCCGCCGTGGTGGATGTCACCAACTACGTCATGCTGGAACTCGGCCAGCCCATGCATGCCTTTGATTTGACTAGGATTCGGGGAGGTATCGACGTTCGCTTGGCGCGCTCCGGGGAGACCCTTGGTCTACTGGACGGCACCGAAATCGACACCGATGAAAGCACCCTGGTCATCGCCGACGAGAGCGGTCCGATCGCCCTCGCGGGAATCATGGGCGGTTCCGAATCCGGCATCAACGAGCAGACCCGCAACCTGTTCCTGGAGGCCGCGCATTTTACCCCCGCGGCGGTCGCAGGCAGGGCGAGAAGCTACGGCTTCAACACCGATTCCTCGCATCGCTTTGAGCGCGGTGTCGATCCGGAGGTAGCGTTTCCTGCGATCCACTACGCCACCGCTCTGCTCGAGAACATCACCGGCGGTCATGCAGGTCCGGTGGTGGATTGGACGTCGCGGCGATGGCTGCCGAAGCGGCGCCCGGTGCGCGTGCGCCAACGGCGCGTCGAATACCTGCTCGGCATGTCCATGAGCACGTCTCGAATCGACGCCGTGTTGCGACGCGTCGCGGGCAACGTGGAGCGACAAAACTCGGCGTGGGCCGTGACCCCGCCGACGTATCGATTCGACATCGAAAGAGAGTGCGATCTGATCGAGGAACTGGTTCGAGTGCATGGCTACGATCGGGTGCCGGTGAACCCGCCAAAGTCGACAAAAACACTTGGAGATTTTCCCGAATCGCAGATACCTGCGACGCGCATTCGCTGTCTGCTCACGGACCGAGACTACCAGGAAGTCATCACCTACAGTTTCGTCGATCCCAGAATCAACGGCCTGTTCGACGACGGCGACGCGGCGATCCGCATTGCCAATCCGATCGCGGAGAACATGTCGGTGCTGCGCACCAATTTGTGGAGCGGGTTGGTACGGGCCCTGATCATCAATCTCAACCGCCAGCATCGGCGCGTGCGCCTGTTCGAGATCGGGCACACGTTTCATCGGCATCGGCGCGACCACCACGAACGCTTGCGACTGGGCGGGATCGCGTGTGGTGAAGCGGCGCCCACGCAGTGGGGACGGGCATCCCGGGAAACCGATTTTTACGACGTAAAAGCGGACGTAGAAGCTATACTGGAATTGGCCGGCGTCAATAAACGATATATATTCAAAGCGTTAGACAATCCGGGCCTGCACCCTGGTCAATCCGCGGTGATCCTGCAAGAGGACCGCGAGGTGGGTATCACGGGCAAGCTGCACCCGGAGCTGCAGCGACGACTGGATCTCGATTGCGCCGTGTATCTGTTTCAACTGGATGTCGCGCCGCTGCAGCAGCGCGTCGTGCCGCAGTTTACCCGCCCCTCCCGGTTCCCGGCCATTCAACGCGACCTGGCGGTCGTGGTGGACAGGGAGGTGACGGCGTCGGAGATACTGGAGACGGTGCACCGAACTGGAGGAAAACGAATAGTTAATCTAAACTTGTTTGACGTGTATCGTGGGGAAGGTATTGATCCGCGACGAAAAAGCCTCGCATTCGGCTTGACCTTGCAGGACTCTTCGCGCACCCTTACGGATAAAGAAGTGGACGATATCATCTCCAAAATCATTGCGGAATTACACCGCAAGTTCGATGCACGGTTGCGATCTTAAGGAGTTACGGTGGCTATAACCAAAGCAGACTTAGCCGACGCGCTGTTTAATGAACTGGGTCTAAACAAACGCGAAGCGAAAGAATTTGTTGAGTTGTTTTTTGAAAAGATTCGCGTCGCGCTCGAAGAGGGTTCGTCGGTGAAGTTGTCCGGTTTCGGTAACTTCGGCGTACGCAAAAAAAATCCTCGCCCAGGCCGTAACCCGAAGACCGGCGAAGAAATTCCCATTTCTGCGCGACGCGTAGTGACTTTTAAGGCAAGCCAGAAACTCAAGGAGCGTGTGGCGAAGAACGCGGACGAATTACGACAACGCGTGAACGAAAAGTAGAAGATAAAGTAGAAGGTATAGAATGTTGGATCCGGGCGACAATGCCGATCTGCCGCCGATTCCAAGCAAGCGTTACTTCACGATAGGCGAGGTAAGCGAATTGTGCGGGGTCAAACCGCACGTGCTGCGCTACTGGGAACAGGAGTTCCCGCAGCTCAAACCTGTGAAGCGGCGTGGGAATAGACGCTATTATCAGCGCCACGAAGTGCTGCTTATCCGCCAGATCCGCACCCTCCTGTATATCGACGGATTTACCATCAGCGGTGCCCGGAACAAGCTGGAATCCGACACCAACGGGGAAGGGTCCGCCTCCGGGCGTGGTGTTCGCCGGGAGATCGTGGCCGACTTGATACGCGAGCTTGACGAGGTCGTATCGATTCTGCGCGATTAGACCCGTCACATCGTATACTACGCGTTGGTAAGCACCTGACGGGGCGTAGCGCAGCCTGGTAGCGCACCGCAATGGGGTTGCGGTGGTCGGAGGTTCAAATCCTCTCGCCCCGACCATATCTCAACGACTGTTCAGTATTACTTGCCCGAACAAATGCTGGCCCAAATCGCATCAGGATGCCGGGTGTTGACGCAGGACTCCTGCAGCGATGCGAATTCTGCTGAGTAACGACGACGGATACATCGCACCGGGTCTGGGGCAACTCGCAGATACCCTGGCGAAAAGAGCCGAGATCACGGTGGTGGCGCCGGAGCGCGACCAGAGCGGTTGCGGGTACAGGTGTCCCGGAACGGTTTCTACTACGTCGACGGCACGCCCACGGATTGCGTCCATCTGGCGATCACCGGCCTCATGGAGGAGGAACCCGACATGGTCATCGCGGGCATCAACAGCGGCGCGAATCTTGGCGACGACATCTTGTATTCGGGTACCGTGGCGGCCGCCATGGAAGGCAGATTCCTGGGATTTCCGGCGCTCGCCGTGTCCCTGGCGGGGGAGCACGCGCGCAATTTTGAGACCGCGGCGAGGGTCGTGGTCCGCATTCTGGAAATGTTGGAGCGGAATCCTCTGCCGGGGGACACCATCTTGAACGTGAACGTGCCCGACGTTCCCGTGGACGAGATCGCCGGATATCAGGCGACGCGGCTCGGGCGTCGGCACAAGTCCGAACCGGTGATCAAGACGCAAGATCCGCAGGGCCGGCCGATCTACTGGGTCGGTCCACCCGGCGCCGAACAGGACTCAGGCCCCGGCACCGATTTCTGCGCGGTACGCGAGCAGTGTGTGTCGGTGACGCCGATCCAAGTGGACCTGACCCGCTACGACAAGCTCGACGAATTCGCGCGCTGGACGCGGGAACTCAGACCGTGAGGCGGGAGTTGAAGACCGGGATCGGTATGACGTCCGCGCGTACGCGGGAACGGCTGCTCAAGAGGCTGCGGGACAGCGGCATCCGCGATTCCGGTGTTCTCGATGCGATACGCCAGGTCCCGCGGCACCTGTTCGTGGAAGAGGCCCTGGCAAGCCGCGCGTACGAAGACATCGCGTTGCCGATAGGGCATGGCCAGACCATCTCGCAACCGTACGTAGTGGCGTTGATGACCCAGGCGCTGTGCGCGGGTGAACGCTTGCGACGGGTGCTGGAGATCGGCACCGGTTGTGGCTATCAGACGGCGGTGCTGGCGTGTATCGCGGACGAAGTGTTTACAGTCGAACGCATAGCATCGCTCTACCGGCAGACACGGAACCGGTTGTTCGACTTGCGCTATCGCAACGTCCAATTTCTGCACGGCGACGGCTTCGCGGGCTGGACGGACCATGCTCCTTACGACGGTATACTCGCCACGGCGGCGGCAGAAACGGTTCCGGAACCGTTGCTTGAACAGATCGGCGTCGGCGGTCGCGTCGTCATGCCCGTAGGACAGGATTCGACGCAAAGGCTCGTGATCGTGCAAAGGACTGCGGAAGGATACGAGCGGCGGGAGATCGAATCGGTCAAATTCGTGCGCCTGATGTCGGGAACGTCATAGATGCGCGTATTCTCGTGGGCGTACCGCAAGGCCCTGGATTGGGCCAACCATCATCGAGCGCCGCGCTATCTCGCGCTGTTGAGCTTCACCGAATCGTCGTTTTTTCCCATTCCGCCCGACGTCATGCTGGCCCCCATGGTACTGGCGCAGCGTCATCGGGCCTGGTACTTCGCGACGCTTACGACGGTGACATCGGTGCTGGGAGGACTGTTCGGGTACGCCATCGGACTGTTCCTGTTCGAAGAAGTCGGGCGTCCTCTGATAGACATGTATCACGCCCAGGAGAAGTTCGTTACGGTCAAGAACTGGTTCAACGACTACGGCGTCTGGGTCGTGTTCTTGGCGGGGTTTACGCCCATTCCGTATAAATTGTTTACAGTTACCTCCGGCGTCCTGGCGCTCGCGGTGTTACCCTTCACCCTCGCCTCTTTGGTGGGCCGTGGAGCCCGGTTCTTCCTGGTCGCCGGTTTGCTTTACTGGGGTGGAGAACGTTTTTCCCGGTTCCTGCATCGACGTGTGGATCAGATAGGATGGGCGGTCCTCGGCATCGCGGTGGCGGCATTTCTGGTATTACGGTACTGGAACTGATACTCCGCATCGTCGCGGTCTGCGGTCTCGTTGCTGCGACGGCGTGCGCCGGAAACAGCAGGGTTCCGGTCACGGATCATTCGGCCGGTGTGCCGCGGGCGACGCACAGAATCGTGCAACCGGGCGACACCCTCTACAGTATCGCCTGGGACGTGGGCCTGGATTACAAGACGCTGGCGCAGTGGAACCGCATCGGTGCCCCGTATTTGATCAAACCCGGGCAGCGGTTGAGGATCGCAGCGCCGAAGAAGCAAACTGTGGAGCGTCGGCGAAGCCGTACCCCGCCGGCAAGCAAAACGCGGAACGCGGAACGCGCGCGCACCGCGGCGAGTCGGCCACCGGCGAGCGTGCGCGGTTGGATCTGGCCTTCCAGAGGAAAAGTCGTTGCGCGCTTTTCGCCGCGCGCCGGACGCAAGGGTATCGACATCGCAGGTGCCCACGGAGAAACCATACGCGCGGCCGCCGGGGGACGCGTCGTCTACGCCGGTACTGGACTTCGAGGCTATGGTATGCTTATTATTGTTAAACATAACGAAACGTTTCTAAGTGCTTACGCACACAATAGAAAAATTCTGGTCAGCGAGGGCAGCCAGGTACAACGAGGTGAGACAATAGCGGAGATGGGGAGCACCGGCACGAACCGCGTAAAACTTCATTTCGAGATCCGCAGGCGGGGCGTTCCGGTGGATCCTCTGCGATATCTGCCCAAGCGATAGATCGGCCACACGACAGCCAGGGGGTAACATGCCACGAGCCGCACAATCACTGAGCACCAAGGCGGGACGCCGCGCCACTCCGGCTGCGCAGAAACGGCCGGCCGCCAAGAGCCAGAAGAAACCGGTCCGCCGGGAACCGCGTTCATCGTCGTCGTACGCCGATGCCACGCAGATCTACCTGCGGGAAATCGGTTATTCCTCGCTGTTGACCGCCAAGGACGAAGTCCGGCTCGCGCGCTTGTGCCAGAAAGGCAACGAGAAGGCACGCGCGCGCATGATCGAAAGCAACCTTCGGCTGGTCGTGAAAATTGCGCGCAGATACATCAACCGGGGGCTCACCTTCCTCGACCTCATCGAGGAAGGCAATCTGGGGCTGATCCGGGCGGTGGAAAAATTCGATCCGGAACGCGGATTTCGTTTTTCGACCTACGCGACCTGGTGGATCCGGCAGACGATCGAACGCGCGATTATGAATCAGACGCGCACCATCCGCCTGCCGGTGCACGTGCTCAAGGAAATCAACGTCTACCAGCGCGCGGCGAAACGATTGACGCAGGAATTGGACCACGAACCGAGCGCCGAGGAGATCGCAGAACATCTGGACGTGCCGGTAGCCGACGTGAAACGTATGCTTTATTTGGACGAGAAGATCGCGTCGGTGGATGCGCCCCTGGATTCGGACCCCGAACACACCCTGCTGGACGCCATACCCAACGAGAAATCCTCGGATCCTGCGGACGTGCTCCAGAGTGAGAAGGTTCTGCAGCACATCGACGATTGGTTGGAGTCTCTGAACGAAAAACAGCGGGAAGTCGTAGAGAGGCGCTTCGGTCTGCGCGGCCGCGACGTTGCGACCCTGGAAAGGGTCGGCATGGACGTGGGCGTTACGCGTGAACGCGTGCGGCAGATTCAGGTGGAGGCGCTGGCCAAACTACGCGTGCTGCTGGAGACCCGCGGTTATACGCTGGACAGTCTGTGCTGAGCGGCCGTGCTGGATTTACGCGCCCTTAGCTCCGGTCGCGGCGCGAACCGTCACGCGTGGCCCGGAACAACAGCGCGGCCGCGACTTTTCTACCCTCGCTCGCTAGAATATTGTACGTACGGCAGGCGGCTGGGGTATCCATAACCTCAAGCCCCACGGAATGCCGTGTAAGAGGCAGTGTCACCTGTGGGGTCGGAAACTGAAGGCGCTCACCGGTTCCGAGCAGCACCACTTCGGGCTTCAACTCTGCCAACGGTATGAAATCGTCCGTGGACAGATCCGCGAACTGCGTCGGTTGCCAATCGGAAATCACAGTTTGCGGCATTACGATCAGACTCGAGGTGTAGACCACGTGGTTGATGACGAGTCGTTGCGCCGTCACGATTTGCACCAGATTGATGTCGTCGGCGCGGTTGAGATGAAGTTTCATGACGGCAACTGGGTTTTCCGAAAAGGCGATCCGGCGGCAGGCTCCGAGACTGCTATAATGTTATAACTATCAGCAGGTTGCAAAAAGAAATTGACGGAAGTTAAGAGCTCAACCCCCGATGCACTCGCACAGTTCCCGCGCATCCGGCGATTACCTCCGTACGTCTTCAATATCGTCAATGAGTTGAAAGCGGCCGCCCGCCGAAGAGGGGAGGATATCATCGATTTCGGCATGGGCAACCCGGATCAGCGTCCGCCCCAGGCGATCATCGATAAATTGTGCGAGGCGGCCCAGAGAGGCAATACCCACCGCTATTCGATGTCGAAGGGTATACCGCGCCTGCGCAAAGCCATCTGCGACTGGTACGCGCGGCGTTACGACGTTGCGCTGGATCCCGAAAGCGAGGCCATCGTCACCATCGGATCGAAAGAGGGCCTGGCGCACCTCGCTCTGGCCACCGTGGAGCCTGGGGACGCGGTGCTGGTGCCCAATCCCGCCTATCCGATCCATCCCTGGGGCTTTATTATCGCCGGCGCCGACATTCGACACGTTCCGCTGACCCGCGAAGTGGATTTCTTCGAAGAACTCGATGCGGCGATCCGAAATTCCTGGCCGGTGCCGAAAATGCTGGTCATGAGCTTTCCGAGCAATCCAACGACGCAGTGCGTGGAACTCGATTTCTTTGAAAAGGTCGTGGCCATAGCCCGGGAGCACAACATCTGGGTGGTGCACGATCTCGCCTACGCCGATATCGTCTACGACGGATACCGAGCGCCCTCGATCCTGCAGGTCCCCGGGGCGAAATCCATCGCCGTGGAATCGTTCAGTCTGTCTAAGAGCTACAACATGCCCGGATGGCGGGTGGGGTTCATGGTGGGTAACGAAGTGCTGGTGGGTGCGTTGGCGCGCATTAAATCCTACCTGGACTACGGGATGTTCACACCGATTCAAGTGGCCTCGATTCTGGCCCTGGATGGCCCCGACGAGTGGGTGGAGGACGTTCGCCGCAACTACCAGAGCCGCCGGGACACTCTGGTCGACGGACTGTCCCAGGCCGGCTGGCCGATCTCGAAGCCGAAAGCGACCATGTTCGTGTGGGCCAAGATTCCGCAGTTGTTTCCATCCATGAACTCTCTGGAGTTCAGCAAATACCTGCTGCAGCACGCCAAGGTGGCGGTGTCCCCAGGCGTCGGATTCGGTGAGTACGGCGAAGGCTACGTGCGTTTCAGCCTGATCGAAAACGAGCACCGGATCCGCCAGGCCGTGAGGTCGATACGGCAGATGTTGCGAGAAGCCGAGCGAAAGGATGCGACGGGGTGACCCTTCCATGAAACCGGTGAGCATCGGAATCCTGGGGCTTGGGACCGTCGGCTGCGGCACGGTGAACGTGCTTATGCGCAACGCCAACGAAATCTCCCGTCGTGCGGGTCGTGCGATACAGATCGCGATGGCCGCGACCCGGGATCCGACGCGCCACCGCGGCTGCGACACGTCCGCTTTCGAGCTGGTGCGGGATCCGCACGCGGTCGTCGAGCACGCGGATGCGCAGGTCATCGTCGAGCTGATAGGCGGCGAGCAGGAGGCAAGAGAGTTGGTGTTGAAGGCGATCGGCAACCGCAAACATGTCGTCACCGCGAACAAGGCGCTGATCGCCGTACACGGCAATGAAATATTCGAGGCCGCGCAGCGAAACGGTGTCGTAGTGGCTTTCGAGGCCGCGGTGGGAGGGGGCATCTCCATCATAAAGACCATCCGCGAGGGCCTTGCGGGCAACCGCATCGATCAGATCGCCGGAATCATCAACGGCACCGGGAATTTCATATTAACCGGAATGCGCGACCAGGGCAGGGAGTTCGACGAAGTCCTCGAGGAAGCGCAGCGTCTGGGCTACGCGGAGGCCGACCCAAGCTTCGATATCGACGGAACGGATGCCGCGCACAAACTGACCATTCTTGCGGCGATCGCATTCGGCATTCCCCTGCAGCACGACAGGGTCTATACGGAAGGTATCGGCGGGTTGACTCGCGAAGACATCGGGCACGCCGGTGATTTGGGGTATCAGATCAAACACCTGGGTATCGCGAAACGCATGCCGGAGGGCATAGAGATGCGGGTGCATCCCACTTTGATCCCGCAACGCCGGCTGCTCGCCAACGTCAACGGCGTGATGAACGCGATACTGGTGAACGGCGACGCCGTCGGGCCGACCCTGCATTACGGCGCCGGCGCCGGCTCCGATCCGACCGCATCGGCGGTGGTGGCGGATATCGTGGACGTGGTCCGCGCGCTGACGACCGATCCGGAGAACCGCGTGCCGCATCTGGCGTTCCAGCCGGATAGCTTGGCGGACGTGAAAATCCTGCAGCAAGACGACTTCGAAAGCGCGTATTTCCTGAGTCTCAACGCCATAGACCGCCCCGGCGTACTTGCGGATGTCACCCGCATCCTGGCCGATCTGCAAATCAGCATCGAAGCGATATTGCAGAAGGAGCCGCCGTCCAACGAGGACACGGTGCCGGTGATCATTCTGACGCAGGAAACCCGGGAGCAATACATGAACGAGGCCCTGAGCCGCATCGAGGCGCTGGACGCGATCCCGCGGCCCGTGAAGCGCATCCGCGTGGAGCATCTGCATGACTAGCGCAATGCGGCCGACTCCTCCGGGATCTCGTTACAGCGGATTGGTGGACAAATACCGCCGCCGCCTGCCGTTGCGGGCCGAAACCGCCGCCGTCACTCTGGGGGAGGGAAATACGCCGCTGATCGAACTGCAGAATATTCCGGAAGTGCGGGCGCGTGAGGTGCGCGTGCACGTGAAGTTCGAAGGTCTGAACCCGACCGCGTCCTTCAAGGATCGAGGCATGACCGTAGCCGTGACCAAGGCCGTGGAAGAGGGCGGTCGCGCGGTGATTTGTGCGTCCACGGGAAACACTTCGGCGTCGGCGGCGGCATACGCCGCGAGGGCGGAGATGGCCGCGTTTGTGCTCATTCCGGAGGGCAAGATCGCGTTGGGGAAGCTTGCACAAGCGATGATGCACGGCTCCAAGGTCATACAGATCCAGGGCAATTTTGACGCCGGGATGGCGCTGGTGAAACGCATCGCCGACGAGGCCCCTGTGATCCTGGTGAATTCAGTGAATCCGTATCGCCTCCAAGGACAGAAGACCGCGGCGTTCGAGATCATCGAGCAGCTTGGCCGCCCGCCGGACTTCCATTGCCTGCCGGTTGGAAACGCCGGCAACATCACCGCGCATTGGATCGGCTACTGCGAATATTCCAGCGTGCCCGGCGAACGAACGACATCGGCCTGCGCGTTCTGCGACGGCGATTGCCGGTTACTGCACGACAGAGTCGTCGCCGATAGACCCAAGATGGTGGGATATCAGGCCAGCGGCGCGGCGCCCTTCCTGCGAGGGACGATGTTGGAACACCCCGAAACCGTGGCCACGGCCATTCGCATAGGCCGCCCTCAGTCCTGGGAACAGGCATGGAGTGCGTCCCGGGAATCCGCGGGGTGGTTCGACGAATGCACCGACGGAGAGATACTCGCGGCACAAAAGTTGTTGGCGGAGAAGGAAGGGATCTTCTGCGAGCCGGCTTCCGCTGTTTCTGTGGCCGGCGCCATTCGGGACATCGGGCGCGGTAAAATCCCGGAGGGCAGCCAGGTGGTATGCACCTTGACCGGGCATGGGCTGAAAGACCCCGACACGGCGATCAAGCAAAGCGTACCCCCGATTACGGTGAGCGCAGAGATGGACGCGGTGAAAAAGGTTATCCTGGATAATATGAACTAGGCGCGGGCTCGCCGATTATTGGCTACGATATGAGTCAGGGTACGCAGAAGACAACGAGGATATACATCGCCGGACACCGCGGGATGGTGGGATCTGCGGTCGAACGGCGATTACGCGAAGCTGGATTTACCAATATAGCGACGCGGATGAGACAGGAACTCGATCTGACGCAACAATCGGCGGTCGAGTCATGGTTCCGGCAAAATCAGTTCGACCTGGTCATCCTCGCCGCGGCCAGAGTGGGCGGGATCTACGCCAACAGCACCTATCCCGCCGAGTTCATCTATCAGAATCTGATGATTCAGTCTAATGTTATTCACAGTGCCTATCGCAGCCGAGTCGAGCGCCTGATTTTCCTCGGCAGTTCCTGTATCTATCCGCGGGACTGCCCGCAACCCATGCGAGAGGAGTATTTGCTCACCGGTACGCTCGAAAGCACGAACGCACCCTACGCGGTAGCCAAAATAACGGGGCTGATGACCTGCGAGGCGTACAATAAGCAATACGGTACACGTTACCTGTCGCTGATGCCTACGAATCTTTATGGTAGCCACGACAATTTTGACCTGCTCAACTCGCACGTGATTCCTGCGATGATTCGCAAGATCCATGAAGCCAAGATGGCCGGAACGCAGCAAGTGGTACTGTGGGGTTCCGGTAGGCCGTTCAGGGAATTTCTGCACGTTGACGATCTCGCCGATGCGTGTGTGTTTCTGATGGATCGGGAACCGGTGCACAGTGTTCTGAACATCGGCTCGGGCGACGAACGCAGCATCCTGGATCTCGCGACACTCATCGCGGAGATAGTGGAATATCGGGGAGAAATCGTCTTCGATGCGTCGATGCCGGACGGCACGCCGCGTAAGCTGTTGGATTCCAGTCGCATCCACTCCTTGGGTTGGAGCCCCCGAATCCCTCTACGCCAGGGCATTCAACAGACCTATGACTGGTTTAAACGGCATTGGAGCGAAGCGGCATGAGCTGGGGACCGAATCGAAAACGAACGCGAGTCGCTTGGCTGTTATCGGGGATTGTGGTCGTAAGCGGGATTACTATGGGCCAATGGCTGCGCAGTCAGTCCGGAGACGTCGATCTGGTTTCCACCATCGACGCGGTAGCCGCGACGCAGACCGGGGAGCCGCAGCCGGTGGAGGCCGTGTCGGATGCCGGAAACGGAGAACAGATCACCCTAAATTTTCAGGACGTCGATATCCGTGCGCTGATCAATACGGTTTCCGAGGTGACGGGACGGAACTTCATCATCGACCCCAGGGTGAAAGGTAAAGTCACGCTGGTGTCTGGAGGTCCCTTGGACGCGCGGCAACTCTACGACATTTTTCTTTCGGTATTGGAAGTGCACAATTTTGCCGCGGTGCCGTCGGGTGAGGTCATCAAGATCATTCCCAGCAATGTCGTGAAACAACAACCGACTCCGCTGAGCAGCGAGCGCATGACCACCGATGCGCAAATCACGCAGGTGTACCAGCTCGAGCATGCCACGGTCCAGGAGCTGATACCGATCCTGCGACCGTTGCTGCCGCCGACGAGCCATTTTGCCGCGCACGCTCCGACCAATACGCTGGTGTTTACCGATACCGCGTCCAACGTTCAGCGCCTGCTGAAAATCATTGAGCGCGTCGATGTTCCGGATCGACGCTCCAACATCCACGTCGTCTATTTGAAGTATGCGGAGGCGACGGAACTCGGGCGCATCCTATCGCAACTTGTGGTTTCGCTGGGCAGACCCAGAGATCCCAAAGCGCCCACGTCCCAGGTCTCGGTGCAGGCCGATAAATCGATCAACGCGCTGATCATCAGTGCGCCGGACAACGAATTCCGTCTGTTGCAAGCGGTGATAGACCAACTCGACGTGGAACGCGAGATTGAGGGAGACATCCATGTCGTGTTTCTGCGCTTTGCGACGGCAAGCGAGCTGGTGGAACTTCTGAACCGGGTCGTGCTGCCGGAAACCGGCAAAGAAGCGCAGCCGGGCGTAGTGCCGGTGTCCGTGCAAGCGGACGAGGCGACCAACTCCCTGGTCGTGCGCGCCTCCGACGACGATTTTCGCACCATCAAAAGGTGGTGGTGGAGACTATCATCGCCGAGGTATCGGCCGACAAGGCCGCCGACCTGGGCGTCGAATGGCAATCCACGTACACCAACTCGCCCACCGGCCAGACCAATTTCAATACTGAGTTCAGCGACATCACCGGTGGATTGACCTTGGGATTCATAAACGACCTGGTGCAGAACGTTTTTGGAGACGTGGTACCGGACCTGCAGGTGGTGCTGCGGGCGCTGAGATCGGACACGAACACCAACATCCTGGCCACGCCCACGTTGCTGACGCTCGACAACGAACCGGCCGAGATCATCGTCGGGCAGGAAGTGCCGTTCATAACGGGCCAGTTCGTCTCCGACGCGACTACCACCGCGACAACCACGACCACGGACGGGACCACAGGTACCGATGGTGTGACCACCACCGGAATCGTGAATCCGTTCCAAACGATTGAGCGTAAAGACGTCGGACTCACGCTGCAGGTGACCCCGCAGGTCAACGAAGGAAACTCCATTCGCCTGGAGATTTCCCAGGAGATTTCAAGCGTCAGCCCGACCACCGTCCAGGGGGCCGCGGATCTCATTACCGATCAGCGCTCGATCAAGGCCACCGTCCAGGTCGAGGACGGACAGATCGTGGTGCTCGGAGGACTGATCCGCGACGATCTGCTCGACACCGTGGAGTGGGTGCCTGTGCTTGGAAAGATACCGTTGGTCGGCGCCCTGTTTCGACGAAAATCCAAGTCCGCGGTGAAAAGAAACCTCATGATATTTCTGCGTCCCAAGCTCATCCGCAGCGGCGGGGATCTCGACGGATTCACACGGGATAAGTACGAATACATACGACGTGCCCAACGCAAAGGGCAACCGGACACGGAAAAACTCATCAAAGAGGCCGAACCGCCGGTTCTGCCCATCGTCGACTGGGAGCAGCAGAACCAGGGACAATAGCTGCGGATATGCCTATCAGTCCGGTAACAACAGTGAGCGACGAAGACCAACGAAGTTGGTCCGAGGACATTGATGTCGAGGTCGTCACCAAGATTCCCTATCCCTTCGCCAAGCGCCATAACCTTCTGATCGCCAACCAAGATCAGAAGCATTACCACGTTCTGTGTTCGTCGCAACCGCCGCTCGCGATCGTCACTGAATTGCGGCGCAAGCTGGGCAAGGCCATGGTGTTCCACCAGTTGGATCCGTCCGTGTTCGACAATCTGCTGCGTCATGCCTACGACAAAAGTCAATCCGAGGCGACTCAGATGGTGGTGGATTTGGGTGAAGAACTCGATCTCGAAAGGCTCACTCACGAACTACCCGAGGCCACGGATCTGCTGGAGGAAGCCGATGACGCGCCGATCATTCGTTTAATCAATGCGCTGCTGACGCAAGCCATACGGGAGGGTGCCTCCGACATCCATCTGGAGGCATTCGAAGGCAAATCGGTCGTGCGTTTCCGAGTCGATGGCGTGTTGCGGGATGTGGTCGAGCCCCAACGTGCCTTGCACGGCGCTCTGGTGTCGCGTTTGAAGGTGATGTCGAAACTGGACATTGCGGAAAAGCGTCTTCCTCAGGATGGAAGGATTTCGCTGCGTGTCGGCGATCATCCGGTGGACGTTCGCGTATCCATTCTGCCCACGCAGCATGGAGAACGCGTAGTGCTGCGATTGCTGGACAAACAGATCGCTCGGCTGGATGTCGCCAAACTCGGGATGGAGGGGATGGTGCAATCTCGTTTCGAGGAGCTCATCCATTCTCCCCACGGCATCATTCTCGTTACCGGCCCCACGGGGTCCGGGAAAACGACAACTCTTTATGCCGGCCTGACCCGCCTGGATCGCCAACAGCTCAACATCCTGACCGTCGAAGATCCCATTGAATACGATCTTGACGGGGTCGGGCAGACGCAGATTTATCCGAAGATTGGCCTGACCTTTGCCAGCGGCCTGCGTTCCATACTCCGGCAGGACCCGGACGTGGTGTTGGTGGGCGAGATACGGGATCTGGAAACGGCCGAAATCGCGGTGCAGGCCAGTCTCACCGGTCACCTGGTGTTTTCGACGCTGCACACGAACACCGCAATCGGCGCGATCACACGCCTCGTTGATATGGGGATAGAACCGTTTCTGATGTCGTCAAGTCTGCTGGGGGTGTTGTCCCAGCGGTTGGTGCGATGTCTGTGCGAACACTGCAAACAGGTTCACACCCCGACCGCCAAGGAGCTTGCGCTTCTCGGCGGTTTCGACGATACGGACTTCACGGTCTACAAGGCGATGGGCTGCGGCAAGTGCGACCATACGGGATATCGCGGGCGGACCGGTATTTACGAGCTGATCGTCCTGGATGACGCCGCGCGGCAGATGATCCACGATCGCGCCAGCGAGGAACAACTGCTGCGCTACGTCCGGCGCTCTTCACCCGGCCTCGCCGAAAGCGGTTTCAAAAAGGTGATCAGTGGAACGACCACCCTCGACGAAGTGCTCCGCGTTACGCTCGCTGAGTAGCGGATCCAATCAGGCAGTGTAGAACCCCGGCGCATGGGTGCATTCGAATACCGAGCCCTGGACGTCCATGGACGAACGCGCCGCGGCGTGTCCACCGGCGATACGCCACGGCAAGTCCGTCAACAGCTGCGCGAGAAGGGCCTGGTGCCCTTGTCCGTAGTTCTTGTCAGCGAAGAGAAACCCAAACAAGCATCCCAGGCGCCCGTGCGGCGCGCCCGAATCAAGGTCAACGACCTGGCGGTGATCACGCGCCAATTCGCCACCTTGCTGACTTCGGGTCTCACCGTAGAAGAATCGTTGTCGGCCCTGATACAGCAATCGGAGGGGTACCAGATAAAGAGCATTTTGAGCGGGATCCGTTCCATGGTTTTGGAGGGTCGTTCTCTGGCCGACGCGGTCGCCAGTTATCCGCGCTCGTTTCCCGGCATTTATCACGCTTCGGTCGCCGCGGGCGAACAGTCTGGAAATCTGGACGTCGTTCTTGAAAGGCTGGCGAACTACGTGGAGGCGCGACAGGGCCTGCAACAACGAATCAGCGTCGCCATGATCTACCCCACGATATTGACCGTGGTCGCAATATTGATCGTAGCCGGATTGCTCACCTACGTTGTGCCGCAAGTGGTAAAGGTGTTCGAAGACACCGGTCAGCAACTGCCGTTCTTGACTCGCGCTTTGATCGCGCTCAGCGAATTCCTGCAGGATTACGGATTTTGGATCCTGGGTGCGTTGCTGGTGACCGGATTGACGTTGCGAGTATTGTACCGGGATCGCAAAGTACGCTACGCGTTCCACGCGATGTTGTTGAGGATTCCAGGTATCCGCCGCTTGAGCCGAACGCTCAACACCGCGCGAATGGCGCGTACTCTGGCAATCATGACCGGCAGCGGAGTACCGCTGTTATCGTCTATGCGGGCCACGGAGGGGGTTTTGAACAATCTTGTCCTGCGCGGTAACTTGAACCATGCGGCGGAGGAGGTGGCGGAAGGCGTGAGTATCAGCCGGGCGCTGAGTCGCAGCCGGAATTTTCCCCCTCTGCTGGTGCAGATGGTGGCCAGTGGTGAATCGAGCGGTCAACTGGATCAAATGCTGGACAAGGCGGCTTCGGCCCTCGAGCGGGAGCTGGAGACGCGAATCTCGGTGCTGGTGGGATTGTTTGAGCCGGCGATGATCCTAATAATGGGGGCAATCGTGCTGGTTATCGTCCTAGCGATTTTGCTGCCGATCTTTGATTTGAATCAGTTGATAGGATGAGGTTGTAACATGCGTGACAAAGGTTTTACGCTGATTGAGATTATGGTGGTCGTCGTGATCATCGGTTTACTCGCGACCCTGGTGCTGCCGCGGGTACTGGGGCGCCAGGAAGAAGCGTTCGTGGCGAAAGCCAAAAGCGATATACGCGCGCTGTCGAGTGCCTTGAAACTGTATAAACTGGATAATTTCAATTATCCGGGTACGGAGCAGGGGTTGGACGCGTTGGTCAGCCAACCGAGCGGCGACCCGCCGGCGAAGAACTGGAAAAAAGGAGGATACATAGAACGTCTTCCGGCCGATCCTTGGGGAAATCCGTATCAGTATCTAAGCCCCGGTTCCAACATGGAATTTGACTTGTGGTCCTACGGCGCGGATGGCCAGCCCGGTGGCGAGAACGCCGCCGCGGACGTGGCCAACTGGAATCTTGATGGGGAGCAGCGCTGACGTCTGCCGGCGCCGCGCGCGCCCGGTCCGATTACCCAACGGATGTGCGGCGGATGATTGCGTGCAGGCCGCTAGCGGACGGGCGCGTCTCGATACGCACGCCGCGAGCCGCCGGCGCACACAGTTGAACCGGCTGTCACCGCCTGCATAGAGATGAAACGTAGATTTCTACAGACGATTCCAAACCAGATCGGCTTCACGTTGCTCGAAATCATGGTCGTTGTGGTGTTGATCGGATTGAGTGTCAGCGTGATTGCACTGAACCTCGAGCGGGACGTCGACCAGGTGGCGGAAGAGGAGGCACGCCGATTCGCATCGCTGCTGGAATACCTCCGTGACGAGAGCATTCTGACGGGGAGATTGTACGGGATAGAGATCAATGAATTGGAAGGCCGTTACGAGTTCAGGCGGTTTGACGACGAATGGGGCCCTGTCGAAGAGGACGATGTGTTACGGCCGAGGACGCTCCCGGAATACCTCGAGCTTCGCTTCGATTCCGGTCAACCGGGAGCGGTGGAACACTTACTCGTGATCGAATCGCTCGGCGAAATTCAACCGTTTTTCCTCACCATCGGCGGACAAGACTTCGACTACGTCGTGAACCTGAGCAACACACACAATATCGTAGTGCAACGCAAACGGCATGAGTCGGGTTAACGCGGGATTCACGCTGCTCGAGATTCTGGCGGCACTGTCGATCGTCGCCGTCGGTCTTGGTGCTGTCAGCAAGGTCATCGGAAGCACTGCTTCGGTGCTGCAGACGAGTGAACATAGGCTCGTTGGCGCGTGGGTCGCGAGCAATCGTTTGGCCGAGCTCAGATTGTCCCGGACCTGGCCCGCGGCCAGTGAAACGGATCGAGACGCCTCCATGGGCGGCCGCATCTGGTATATGCGTGAGACAATCAGCACGACCACGGACCCGGACTTATTGCGCGTCGATATAGAGGTGTATTCCGACAAGGAACATTCCGTGTTTGCGGCTCGCATGTTCGGTTATCTGGCGCGGTACGTGCGCCCTCAAATCGCGGCACAGACGTCACAATAGGAGCGGATACGCGGTATGCGGTCTGAAAGGGGATTTACATTGCTGGAGATGGTCGTCGCTATCGGCATTTTCGCCGTGATCGCGGCAATCAGCTATGGCACGCTGAGTCAGTTTATCGACAACCGCGAGCTGCTGGTGCAGAAGAGCGAAGAGCTGCGGCAGCTGCAAACGGCGATGATGCTGCTCGAACAGGATCTGCGCTACGCCGTGAACAGGCCCGTGCGAGATGGCTATGGTGACACCGAGGCCGCTCTGATCTCGCAATCGTCCGCAGGTCTCGGGCCTGGAGAGCTGATGCGACTTACCGCATCGCAGCCCCTGGCGATGATCGGCCATGCGCAACAGATTCGGCGTGTAGCATGGCGGGTCAACGATGGAAAATTATCGCGCTTCACCTGGCGAGTGCTTGATCGTGATCAGGACAGCCAGGAATACGAAAGAGTGCTTCTCGAAGGATTATCCGAAGTCACATTCGGCTTCTTGACATACAATGAAGAGAACGAACTCGAAAACAGAAGCGATTGGTTTGATGTGGATAAGCTCCCCGCCGGCATTGAGGTCCTCATTACCACCGAGTCGGGAACGCAGTACCGTCGCCTGATCGAGATGGCGGCT
>CAMYIN010000031.1 GCA_947258495.1 uncultured Gammaproteobacteria bacterium | reverse complement strand
TTGCCAGTGCTCGTCGGCGGTCCCGCCGTCGGCGTCGTGAGCTTGCTCGTCCTCGCACGCTGATCGTTTCTAACCTATTGATAGTTATGACTAATACCGATTACTCCGGAAGGCGCGCGGAATGCACGAGCGGCGGACGGCACCGACGGTGGCATTATTGTTGAGCGGCGCGCCCCGTATCAAGTCGAGATGCGGAAAAAATGGCGAGCAAATGAAAAAACTTGGGTTTTTTCTATTTTTTCGCTATAAATAGCGTCTGGAGCCGACTCCGACAACATCGGATCCAATCTCCAGGTCGCAATCCCGAACAGTATCACTCGAGCGGTTTCTGAAAACTCAAGAAAGCGCAGGGGCTTCGCACAACCGTTAAACCGGCGGATTTACGACGATTTCATGAGAACAACGACTTGTATTTTGATCCTCGCGGCGCTCGCCGGGCAGTCCGCCGCGTACGCCCAGGAGAATTGCGCCGTTGTTGCGGCCAGCCCGAGATCCGCCGGCGAAGTCGCACCGTTGCAGAGCCAGGCGCCGGTCCCGGTGAAGATTCAGGCGGATGCGATAGACTTTCCCCGCCGCAACGTCGTCCATTTGCGCGGATACACGCAGTTGATCCGGGGTGGACACCGGGTTTATGCGGACGAGTTGATCTTCGACAAGACCCGTCAGGAAATCGAGGCCCGGGGGGTGGTGACGTTTCAGACCCCCGCAGGGGATCAGATCAAGACGTCGGTGCTGCGCTACGACGTTGAACAGAACCGAATGCTCTCCGGACGCGCCGAGTTTCTGCTCGCGAGCCGCGACGCCGAAGTCATAGGCGCGACCGGCGACGCCGTCGCCGCGCACGGAACCGCGGAACAAGTGGCGTTCGACGGCATGGACATCATGTCGATGAAGGGCGTACAGCTGACTACGTGTCTCGACGGCCGGGACGATCTCGTGTTCGCGGCCGACAATCTGGACATCGACCTCAAGCTGGGGCTGCGGGTGGCGAAGCGCGCCAAGGTGCGTCTGAACATGCCGGATAGGCACCCGATCTTACGCGAGATTCTGAATTAGCACCGGCCGGGTTCCAGCGTAGGCCTCACTCCAGAGAATTCCCCGGAAGCAATACGAACAGCCGGCCCGGTTGTTTCATCGTCCCCGCCATGCGTTCCGCGCGTGGCCCATGTCCCCAAAACAGGTCGGCGCGCACCGGACCGGAGATGGCGCCGCCGGTATCCTGCGCGAACACCAGACGACGATACGGAATGGCCTCATCCCCCGGCCGGGTGGTGTCCAGCCACACCGGCAGCCCGAGCGGGATGACTTTGCGGTCCACCGCCAAACTGCGCTCCGCCGTGAGCGGAACGTTCAGCGAACCCAGAGGTCCGTCGCCGGGTGCTTCGCGAAGATGGAAAAAAATGTAGCTGGGATTTCGCTGCAGCAAGTCGGCGGTCTTCTGCGGGTGGTCGCGCAGCCAGTCGCGGATGGTGAACATGGTCACCTCCTCTCGCGCCAGTTCCCCCATCTCGATCAGCATGCGTCCAATGGAACGATACGGATGCCCGTTCTGATCGGCGTAGCCGACGCCCACGATGCTGCCGTCAACGAGTCGGACGCGCCCCGACCCCTGTATATGGAGAAAGAACAGATCCACCGGATCGGTTATCCACAGCAACTCGCGTCCGGCAAGCGGTTGCTCCGGTGCTTCGATCTTCCGCCGTTCGTAATAAGGGACCACTTTGTTTCCCCTGAGCAGACCGCGCACGGTCTTGTCTTCGAGTTCCGGAAACAGATCCGACAAATCGACCACGACCAGGTCTTTCGGCCGGGCGTAGATCGGATAGCGGTGTTCGTCGGTCCGCGTGCGGCTGCCTTCGAGCAGGGGCTCGTAATAGCCGGTGATGAGACCGCGGGTGCGCCAGGACGCTCCTCGGACGCGGTGCGGTTTCAGCCAACGCTCATAGAACGTGCGGGCCTCGGTGTCGGTGGGCGCGGTCAGGTCCCGGGCCGCGGCGCAGACGCGGTCCCAGGCATTGTGCCGACGTTCGAGCCGGGTGCAGCTGCGCAGCAGGGCCGGCCAACTTTCGGCGTGGCGGTCCTGTCCCCAGCCGGGGACTTGGCGCCAGGAAACCGCGTCCCCGATCCCCGGCGGCGGCGCGAACCGGGCGCAGCCGGCCAGGGCGCTGATCGCGATCATCACGATCCCGAAGTACGGCGTGGGAGCGGATCGGGTTTTGAGTTTGCTTCTCACGGATGCGACGGTTTGCGAAACGCCGAATAGTATACGAAGATTGGACGCGATAGCGCTTGAGGAGGCACGATGCAGCAACGATTCTTGGGGACCGACACCTACGTCGCTACGGAAGACCTGATGATGGCGGTAAACGCCGCCGTCAACCTGGCGAGGCCGCTGCTGGTGAAAGGGGAACCGGGCACCGGCAAGACCCAGTTGGCGGAGGAAATCGCCAAGGTGTTGGACAGACGCCTGATTTCCTGGCACATCAAATCCACCAGTAAGGCGCAGCAGGGTTTGTACGAATACGACGCCGTGGCGAGGCTGCGTGACTCGCAGCTCGGCGACGAACGCGTCCACGACATCGGGAACTATATTGTAAAAGGAAAATTATGGGAGGCATTCGAACACGGCAGCCAGCCCGTGCTGCTCATCGACGAGATTGACAAGGCGGACATCGAGTTCCCCAACGATCTGCTGCTGGAACTCGATCGCATGGAGTTTTTCGTCTACGAGACGCGGCAAAGAATCCAGGCGAAACATCGCCCCATTATAGTGATTACGAGCAACAACGAGAAGGAACTCCCGGACGCGTTCCTGCGCCGGTGTTTCTTCCACTATATCCGCTTTCCCGACAAACCGACCATGGAAAAGATCGTTGCCGTGCATTTTCCCGAATTGAAAAAGCACTTGTTGCGCGACGCGCTGGAGGTCTTTTTTGATCTCCGCGAAGTACCGGGACTGAAGAAGAAACCTTCCACCTCGGAACTGCTCGATTGGATCAAGTTGCTGATGGCCGAAGACATTCCGAGAGAGGCGCTGCGCAGCAACGAACCGCGCACCGCCATACCCCCGCTGCACGGGGCGTTGTTGAAAAACGAGCAGGACGTCCATCTCTTCGAACGATTGGTGTTCATGAATCGGCGCAATGCTCGTTGATTTTTTTTACAAACTTCGGAAGGCACAAATACCGGTATCGATTACCGAATACTTGGCGCTGCTCGAGGGACTGTCGAGCCGCCTGAGCGGTTATTCAGCGGAGGGGTTCTATTATCTGGCGCGTGCGACGCTGGTGAAGGACGAAAAATACTTCGATCGTTTCGACCGTATATTCGGAGCGCATTTCCAGGGACTGGAGGAATCTTTCGCGGAAGCATTCGGGCAGGTGCCGGCGGAATGGTTGGCACGGCAGGCGGAGTTGCTGTTGAGCGAGGAGGAGAAGCGCCGCATCGAAGCCATGGGCGGTTGGTCCGCCCTGATGGACGCATTGCGCGACCGCATGGAAAAACAGAAAGGACGCCATCAGGGGGGCAGCAAGTGGATCGGCACCGCGGGGACGTCTCCCTACGGCGCCTACGGTTTCAACCCGGAGGGAGTCCGCATCGGCCAGGAGCGGTCCCGCAATCGGCGCGCGGTGAAGGTGTGGGACCGGCGGGAGTACCGCAATCTCGACGACGACGTGAGCCTGGGCACGCGCAATCTGAAGATCGCCCTGCGCCAGTTGCGGCAGTTTGCCCGGGACGGCGCCGAGGAGGAGTTGGACCTGGGCGGGACCATAAGCGCCACCGCGCGCAACGCCGGGCTGCTCGATATCAGGATGGTCGCCGAGCGCCACAATGCGGTGAAGGTGTTGCTGTTCCTGGACGTGGGCGGCTCCATGGAGAGCCACGTGCGCATTTGTGAAGAGCTGTTTTCCGCGGCCCGTTCCGAATTCAAGCATCTCCAGCATTTCTACTTTCACAATTTTATTTACGATTCCGTTTGGACCGACAATCGGCGGCGACACGACCAGACAATCGGATTGATGGATATCGCGCACACCTACGGTGCGGATCACAAGTTGATCATAGTCGGCGACGCGTCAATGAGTCCGTACGAAATAACCATGCAGGGGGGGAGCATCGAGTATTGGAACGAGGAATCCGGGGAGACGTGGGTCCGGCGCCTGCTGGCAAAATATCCTCACGCGGTGTGGTTGAATCCGGTACCTGTCCTGAGCTGGCGATACACCCATTCGATACAGATCACCCGCGAACTGATGCGGGAACGCATGTTTCCCCTCACCATTCGAGGTCTCCAAGACGCCATTCACGCCTTGAAGTTCGGTCTCAACTGAGGAGAACGTCCACCCGCGCCACGTTGTCCTGCGCGCTGAGCACCTCACGTATCCTTTGTTTCACGCTTGCGGCGTGCTCGAGGTCGGTGAACACCGAAAGCGGCAGCCACACTTCGGCCTGAATCTTTCCGCTCAGGTAGTGGAGGGTGATCTTTTCAACACCCTCGGACTCGGGAATATCCCGCAGTTGATCGAGAAATTGTCTTTTCAACTCGCTGCGCAGGGGCAGCTTGTCGGACAGCTGATACGCGGCGTCGTCCTCGGAGTCGATATGTATGGTGATATCGGCGATCTCGTCGAATTCATTCTTCAACCGCTGTCGCACCGCTTCGCCGATACGGTGTCCCTCGGAAACGCTGACTTTGGGGTCGACACGGACGTGTCCGTCGAGATAGATGTTCGACCCCATGAGTCGCGTTCGAAGGTCGTGCGCATCGACCACGCCTTCGGTATCATTGATGACGTCGGAAATCCCCCGCAAGCGCTTCGGTTCCACGCCGCGGTCTATGAGTTCCCGCAGGCCGTCGCGGATCATTCCCGCGGCGATGTACGCGATCATGACGGCGACGAGAACGGCGGCGATGGCGTCAAGGTAGATCCATCCCGCCATGGCGCCGGCGACGCCGATAATCACGATAACCGACGATATGGCGTCCGTGCGACTATGCCAGGCGTTGCTGCGCAGCATCCCGGACTGGACGCGATCCGCGGCCCGCACGGTATAGTGATAGATCCACTCTTTGCTGAGTACCGACAACGCGGCGATGACGATCGCCCATCCACCCGGTACCGACACGGCCTTGCGGCGCCAGATGTCCTCAACCGCGTCGAACGCAATGCCCACTGCCACCGCCACCAGCATCAGCCCGAGGACGATCGTGGCGACGGTTTCAATGCGCTGATGCCCGTAGGGGTGATGTTCGTCCGGCTCGCGGCTGGCGTGTTTAGCGGCCCAGATCACCATGATGTCGGTCGCCAGATCGGACAAGGAGTGCACGCCGTCGGCCACCAGCGACTGCGAAAATGCGAGCTTGCCCACCACGATCTTCACTACGCCCAGCAGCAGATCGATGATCCCTCCGATGACCGTGACCCGGCGAATGACCTGATAACGCTCGACGTTCGGCGCCACCACCGCGGACGCTTGCGTGGCGTTCATGTGGCGACTCCGGACGAATGGACTCGATCTGGTAAGTCGCTGCGATGCAGCGACAGCCATTGCAGCGCTACCAGGGTAATCGCATTGCGTATGCGCCCCTGATCCGCCATCGCCAGGGCCTCATCCATGGGCACCACGTGCACCCGGATGTCCTCGCCTTCCTCCGCTGCGCCGTGGATGCCACCTACGCCCCGGCTGTCGGTGATGCCGCAGAACAGGTGCACGGTCTCGGTGAGGGCGCCCGGAGTGGTGTAGAAATACTGCATGGGTATCAAGGTGTCGATGCGACAACCGGCTTCTTCCAGCGCCTCGCGCCGCGCCACCTGCTCCGCGGTCTCGCCGACCTCGATAATCCCGGCGACGCATTCCACCAGCCAGGGTTCACTCTGCGCCGCAAACGCGCCGGCGCGAAACTGTTCTATCAAGATCACTTTTCGGCGTTGCAGGTCCACCGGCAGCACCGCGGAGACGTCGCCCCGCTCCGCCACTTCCCGCTCGAGCTCCTCGCTCATACCCCCGGCGTGGAGGCGGTGCCGCAGCCGATACCGGTTGATGGTGAAGTAACCCTCGAAAACCGTCTCTTTGTTGATGACGTCGACGTCTCTGTTTTCCATGACTCCCGTATGCCAAAATGATTGACCGCGATCAAAATAAATTATTCGGCTGCCGGAGTCGACCCCCTCCGAAGGGATGATCGGCGTTGTACCGGGGCGCCGGCGGCCGGGCGCAATTCGCCGGCGCACGGCAGCGGCGCTCCGGCTGCAGTTATAATGGCGCTCGAGCAACACCGGACCGCGTCATATGGGCAAAATCAGGATCGACTACGAACGCTATCGCGTACCCGACAAGGGTGCATTCAGTCTGTCTTCCATATCGCCCGACGACGATCAGGGAATCGATAAAGCCAGCGCGCGAAAACGCGTGAAAAAAAATCTCGACGATTTGCAGGGTTTTCAAGAACGTCTCTACGCGGAAAACAAGCAATCCCTGCTCATGGTTCTGCAAGCCATGGACACCGGCGGTAAGGACAGTACGATTCGAAAGGTCGCCAACGATCTCAATCCGCAGGGTTGTCGGGTAACCGGTTTCAAGGTGCCGAGCGCCGAGGAGCTGTCTCACGATTTTTTGTGGCGGGTGCACGACCACGCGCCCCCGGCGGGGCATATCGGCATCTTCAACCGCTCGCATTACGAGGACGTGCTCGTCGTCCGGGTGCACAATATTGCGCCGCAGACTTTGATCGAAAAACGCTATCGGCACATCAACGATTTCGAGCGTCTGCTGCACGATCACGGCACCCGCGTCATCAAGATCATGCTGCACATTTCCAAGGAATTCCAATTGACGCGACTGCGCCGCAGGCTGGAACGGCCCGACAAGCACTGGAAGTTCAATCCAAGTGATTTGAAGGAGCGCAAACTCTGGCCGCGTTATATGGAGGCCTACGAGGCCATGTTGAACCGTTGTTCCACCGAGTACGCGCCATGGTTCGTGATCCCTGCGGAGCAACGCTGGTTTCGCGACCTGGTTGTCAGCGATCTGCTCGTCGATACCTTGCAACGGATGGATCCGCAGTATCCCGAACCGGCGTTCGACGTGAGGGAGTTTCCGCCGGAATCGTTGAAATGAGCGCTGGTCGGCTACGCCGCGCCGCCGGGCTTGCACCGCGGCGCGGGAACCCGGGCGTCTGCGGGTCGTCGCGGATCGCGATCACCGGCGCCGAACCGGTTTCCTTTCCCGACACGCGATCACGGGATCACTGATACGGAAACTCATTCATCGATGCCGCCGAGGCACAGGTATTTGATCTCCAGATACTCGTCGATGCCGTATTTCGAGCCTTCGCGTCCGATACCGGATTCTTTTACGCCGCCAAACGGCGCGACTTCCGTGGAGATGATGCCTTCGTTGATGCCCACGATGCCGTATTCGAGAGACTCGGCCACCCGCCAGATGCGGCCGATATCGCGGCTGTAGAAATAGGCCGCGAGCCCGAATTCGGTATCGTTGGCGATGCGGATAGCGTCGGCTTCGCTCTGGAAGCGGACCAGGGGCGCCACCGGACCGAAGGTTTCCTCGTAATTGATCACCATGTCCGCGGAGATGTTGGTGAGTATCGTCGGTTCGAAGAACGTTCCGCCCAGTTGATGCCGGCTGCCGCCCGTCAGCACGCTGGCGCCTTTTGCGACCGCATCCGCGATGTGCGTCTCCACTTTCTCCACCGCATCCATATCGATGAGCGGACCTTGCTGCACGCCTTCCTCCATGCCGTCGCCGACGCGAAGCGACTTGACCGCGTCAGCAAGCTTATCGGCGAACGCGTCGTACACCTCGTTCTGCACCAGGATGCGGTTGGCGCACACGCAGGTTTGCCCGGTGTTCCGATACTTGGACGCCATGGCGCCTTCGACGGCGGCATCCAGATCGGCGTCGGCGAAAACGATGAACGGCGCGTTGCCGCCGAGCTCGAGAGAAAGTTTTTTCACGTTTTCGGCGCACTGCGCCATGAGCAGTTTTCCCACCGCGGTGGAGCCTGTGAAGCTCAATTTGCGCACCTTTGGGTTTCGCGTCAGTTCACCACCGATTTCTTCAGGCGGTCCGGTGACAATATTGAACACGCCCGCGGGGATGCCGGCGCGCTCCGCGAGTTTCGCCAGCGCCAGTGCGGTGAACGGCGTCTGTTCGGCGGGCTTTACCACTATCGGGCACCCCGCCGCGAGTGCCGGCGCACATTTGCGCGTGATCATCGCCGCGGGAAAATTCCACGGCGTGATGGCCGCCGAAACTCCGATCGCCTGCTTGAGGACGACGATGCGCCGTCCTCGCAGTGGATGGTCGATGGTGTCGCCGTAGATACGCTTCGCCTCCTCCGCGAACCATTCCACGAACGAGGCCGCGTAGGCCACTTCTCCCCGGGATTCGGTCAACGGCTTGCCTTGCTCCGAGGTCATGAGCACCGCCAGATCTTCCAGGTTCTCCATGATGAGCTCATACCAGTCCCGCAGCAGATTGGCCCTTTGTTTCCCCGGCAGCGAACGCCATTCCGGCCACGCCGCGTCGGCGGCGTCGATGGCGCGCCGGGTCTCGTCCTTCGTGAGCGCGGGCACCGTACCTATGGTCTCGCCGTTGGCGGGGTTGGCGATGGTGATCGAATTGCCGGCGGGCGATTCCATCCATTCTCCACCGATGAAGCAGCGGTGTTGCAGAAGGTCCGGATCACGCAAGGGCAACGATGCAACGGAAGTTTTCTGCGAAACTGTGGTCATGTCTATTTCACTCCAAGGGTGACTAGATTTTCCTGCGCAATTTGGTCTCCCTGCGCGGCCGCCAGGCGTAGCCAGCGCACGGCTTCATCGAGATCCTGTTCGATACCGGTGCCGTTAGCATACATCACCCCGAGGTTCGTTTGCGCCCCCGCGTACCCCTGCTCGGCCGCCAAGCGATACCAGCGCACCGCTTCCGCATCGTTCTTGGCGACTACCAGACCGTCCTCGTACAAGTAGCCGAGGTCTGCCTGCGCCCAGGCCTCGCCGGATGTTGCGGCGTCCTGAATCGTGGGCAGCGCCTTGCGGATCAGGCGCTGCGCGATCTCGGCGTCCTGCTCGACACCGCGCCCCAGGTTGTACATCACGCCGACTCGGAATTGCGCCCGCGGATCGTCGCCCTCCGCCAGCGGATTCAGGAGCCGGAACGCCTCGTCGTATTCACCCCGGTAGTAGGCGTCTATCCCGGACTTGAGCCGTTGTTGCTGCCGCCGCCGCGCCTGTGTCTGCTCCAGGGTTTGTCTTTTCCGGAGTTCTGCTTCCTGTTGCAGCCGTTGTTTCTCCTGCTCCAGCGCCTTGCGGCGGGCCTGCAGCTGCGTGCGTAGCAACTCGACAGTCTCGGCGTCGGCTTCAATCGCGGTGGCCGCCGCCAGCAAGGCTTCACCGCGTTCGAAATCGTCGTTGATCACGGCATGCCCGACGCGGTCGAGGAGCAGCCGGCGTACGCGTTTCAGCCCGGCCAACGCCTGTGCGTTCGCTTCGTCGAGCTCCTGAATCTTGCGATAATAGTAATACGCGTTATCGTCCTCGGGGGCGGTGAGCCGTTCGTCTCGCTCCGCCGACTCGGCGCGGGCGAGCAGGTCTGCGATACGCCGCCGACGCTCCGAGACCTCCTGTTCGCGGCGCAGCTCCGCCGCGCGCTCATCTTCCTCGAGGCGATTTCGGTAAGCCCGTATTTCCTGCCGCAGTACGGCTACGTCTGCACGACCGGATTGAATGTACTCTATTTCGTCCAATTGCGTTTCCGCCTCGCGCAACTGCTCACGATCAAACGATGCACGTGCGTCCTCCACCAGCCTCGTAACGATGCGATCGATGCCCTCTTTGGCGTCAACGTTGTCGGGGTCCAGATTCAGGATCGCCCGGAAATCGGAAAGTGCGTTGTCTTCCGGCGGGAAAACGAGTCTCTCGGATTCGATATGTTCTCGCGCCGATGTCAACAACGCCTCGATTTGCTTCTGCTCCTGCTCCAGTTCACGAAAAGCCGCGGCGCGCAGATCGTCGTCGTCACGTCCGAATTGAACGGCTTCGTCTATAGCGGGAGTCGTCGCCGATTTCGGATCCTGAGGTCGGCGGGAAGCCGTGTCCGGGGTCGTCTCCGCGGCCCGATCGCCGCTGTCGGCGGTCGGGGGTTGGTTCAGTTCGCTGCGAGTCTGCCACAGGGCAAGAGCAATTATCGCGGACAGAATACCGCCCGCAACGACCCATCCGTTCGGTCTGCGGATTTTTTTCAAACCCGCGACCGCGCGTGCATTACCTTTGGGTTGACGCAGCGATCTGTAAGGCAGTCGATACGACGCGGCGTCGCGTTGGGAAGACGTCGGATCCAGGCCCTTCTGTTGGGGATACGCCGCGGTCGAACGTTGCGGACTCTGGTGCTCCGTCGTCAGAAGGCCAAGGACCGCACCTGCGGATTCCGGACGATCGGAGATCACCGGTTGCAGCATCCAGTCGATGTTGCCGAGCACGTGCGTACCGTAGTCGCCCCGTCCGATCTCCATCGCCGGTACCATCGGGTCCTCCTCACCCTGGGCGATCGCCGTCACTCGCTTGGTGGCATCCACCGGAGCGACACCGGATATGGCGCGGTAGATGGTGGCGCCCAGCGCATAGAGATCGGTCCACGGGCCAAGGTTTCCGCCTTCATGATACAGTTCAATCGGGCTGTAACCCGGTGTGATGCGGCTGTCCAGGCTCACGTTCTCGTGCTCGACGGTTCGCCCCGCACTGCCGAATCCGATCAACACGGGTGGACCGTTTTGCCGCAGGAAAATGTTGCTCGGCGTGATGTCCAGGTGCAGTAAACCCTCCGAATGCACGATGCGCAGTCCCTTCAACATCGGGACGAGCACCTTGTGCAGATCTTCGTCGTTGAGTTTCGGTTGCTTCGCCAGGTAGTTTCCCAACGTCTGGCCGGCTTCGTATTCCATCACCAGGTACGCGGTTCCGTTTGTTTCCGTGTATTCGATGACACGGGCGACGTACGGGTCGTGGATCTGAGCCAGGATCCTGGCATCCTGCAGGAATCGCGTGAGGCCGTCCTCGAATATCTCATCCTTGGATTCGAGGGCCAGCGCGCGCACGCCGTCGGGACTCCTTTCCACGAGCGTACGCGGAAAATACTCCTGTATCGCCACCTCGCGTATGTGAACCGTGTCCCGCGCGAGATAAATCACACCGTGATTGCTGACGCCCAGGGCGGCTTTGATATTGAACGAGCCGATGCGGGAGCCGGGCTTGAGGGGTTGCATCTTCAAGATCTGAGGTCGTAGGCTTCTGAAGTCAACCCACTATTCTGCAACGATAGCCCCCGAGGGTCTAGACGATCTGCCGCAGCGGTGCGTGACCGTCAACGTCCCGACGAATGGCCGTCTATCGCGTCCGCAGAATCAGGTCCACGATGCGTTTACCGCTGCCCGCTCCCAAAGTCCAGCCGAGGGTGCCGTGCCCGGTGTTGAGCCACAGGTTGCCGTATCCGGTGCCCTGGATGTACGGGACGTTCGTGGGCGTGGTGGGCCTCAGTCCCGACCAGTACTGGACGTCGTCGAATTTGCCCGCACGGGGGAAAAGCCGGCGCACCTGGTCGACGATGGCGCGGCATCGGCGGTGGTCCAAATGGACGCCGTAACCGCTCAACTCCGCGGTGCCCGCCACGCGCAGGCGGTCGTGAAGATTGCTGTATACCAGTTTGTGTTCGTCGTCGGTGAGACTCTTCCGCGGCGTCACGTGATTCGGCCCGATCGGTATGGTGATCGAGTACCCCTTGGCCGGGTACAGATTGAGGCGTATGCCGAAGCGCTTCAAGAAAGGCGTCGAGTAGCTTCCAAGGCACACCACCACGTCCCGTGCCCTGACGCTTTTGAATCCGTCCGGCGTACGCAGCTCCACGCCCGAACACCGCTCCCTGCGCCGGCAATCCGCGAGGCCGACCGCTTCGGTGCCGAACCAGAAGTCCATGCCCCGCGCCTCGCACAGCTCGGCCAGCGCGCGCGTGAATTTGAACGCGTCGCCGCTTTCGTCGTCGGGTGAATACGTCGCTCCGACGATCTGCGATTCGCTCTCGGCAAACGCCGGTTCCAGCTCGACCAGGCGGCCCGGGTCGACGACTTCCATCGGGCACCCGTGTTTGCGCATGATCTCCGCCGCGTGAAGGGCGTACTCCAACGCGCGAGGGTCGCGATAAAAATGCACGATGCCTTCGCCTCGGTGATCGTATTGGATTCCCTCGGTTTCCCGGATCTGCCGCAACAACTCGCGGCTTTCCACCGCGAGCTGGACAATGGTCGCCGTATTCCCGTCCGCTTTGCGTGCGGTACAGTTCGTAACAAAGGCGGCGATCCATCGCCATTGGGCCGCATCCCATCGCGGCCGGAACAACAGAGGCGCCTCGTCATCGAACAACCATCTCAGGACTTGAAGCGGGGCGCGGGGGTTGGCCCAGGGCTCCGCGTGACTGACGGCGATCTGACCGCCGTTGGCGAAGCTCGTTTCCAGCCCCGCTCCGGACTGCCGCTCTACGACGCCGACCGAAAGCCCCGCCCGCTGTGCCCAATACGCGGTGTTGACCCCGATCACCCCGGCGCCGAGCACCACCAAATCGTACTCTTTCTCGTAATCGCTCATCGATATTTGGGTTGCGACGCTCCACCCCGCATGGTGCGCCATTGTGTGGTTGTCGATGCGGCGGATGCCGAGCGAGCGTGCGCGGGCCGCCACGGCTGTGACAAATATACAGGAACGACGCGGGCATGAGGATCGGCGATCCTCGGGACGCCCGGCGTAGGCCGGGAGCGGACAGATGTTACAATAGGCCCGCGAGAGTCGTGCATGGGCGTTGGGGGTGGTACCGTGTTTCGATTGGAAAACGCTGAGACCTTCTCCGCAAATGTACCAGACACACACCGACGTAACACGAGAGCTGGCCGACCTGAAACAGCAGGCCAAGGCCAACGAAAGGATCTGGGGCGGTTTCCGCAGCATTGAGATCAGCGCAATTGGAGCGGAAACTTTCCAGCAGCTCGTGTACAAGGTGGTTCACGGTATCCGCGAGGCCTTCCCCAAGGTCAGTCAGGTCACCCTGGCTTGCCTCAATCTCGACTACGAGATCGTGCGTATCCTGGAGCAGTGCAGAGGCTCTCGGGACAGTCTGGCGCATTTCATCATGTTGAACGACGACGAATTGTCTCGATGGTTCTCGCATGCGCCGAGACCCATACTCGGCGCATGCAGCCCGGCGGCGTGCAAGCGCTTCTTCCCCCGTGCTCGCCGACCGGTGCGTTCCATGGCCTTGTCTCCGCTCGTCGCCTCCGGCAAGCTCTTGGGGTGTCTCGCCCAGGGCAGCGAGGATCCACGACATTTCACCAAAGAAACCGGGACGGAATTGCTGGAGCACCTGTCGGCAACCATCGCACTGTGCATACGCAACACCGTCAACGTTACCAGGCTGGAGCGTCACGGCCTCACCGATCCGCTGACGGACGTCCCCAACAGACGCTTCCTGGAGCGGCGCATGGGCGAAGAAATCGAGAGATGCCGCAGGTATGGCCGTCCGCTTTCCTGTGTCATGCTGGACATTGATTATTTCAAGAAAATAAACGATCGCTACGGTCATTCGGTCGGCGATCGCGTGTTGAAGGGAGTTGCGGATACGTTGCACGACGGTCTGCGGGCCAGCGACATCCTGTCTCGCTACGGCGGCGAGGAATTCGTGTTGCTGTTGCCCGAAACGAATCTGGGTCATGGAGTAAAAATCGCGCAGAGGCATCACCGGAAACTGGGTTCCCTGGCCTTTGACGTTGAAAAAGCCGAGCAGCTCAATATCACCGTTTCCGCCGGTGTCGCCGTGCTCGAACACGTCGCCGCGGATTACGGCGTCGATGTGGGTCACTGGTTGTTGCAGCAGTCGGACGAAGCCCTTTATCAGGCCAAGCGTGAAGGAAGAAATCGAGTCGTGGCGGCCGGTTGATCGGCGCGCAGAAGGCGATTCAGCCGAAACGCGCGAGCGAATGGCCGAATGCGACCGCCGCGGTTCTCTATCTCGCGAGGTGGTGGCCATGAACGTTGCAAGATTCAGGCATTTCGTGGAGGCGTTAACGCGCCAACTGCGTGATTCCGGGAACGACGAATCGCGCCTGTTCGAAGAAACCAAGGAAGCGTTCGCAGATCTGATGCGCCACGACGATTGGCTGCCGAGGGAGTTCTCCGTTTCCAGCGAGGAGTGGTATCAGCAATATCTTTTATACTGCGATCCGTGGGAGCGATTTTCGGTCGTCAGTTTCGCCTGGGACGCGTCTCAATCGTCCCCGGTATCGGATCTGAATGTCTGGGGAATGTTCGGTGTTCTGCGTGGGGTGCTGACGCTTCAGGAATATTCGCAGGTACCCGGTGCGTATGCATGGGCCCCCGATAATACCGTGCGCCTGGAAAGCGGTGAGGTCCGACTTCTCGACCGGTGCGGACGTATTTTTGAATTTTCCAACGCCTTGAACGACGGCGTGTCGCTCAGCGTTCACATCTTCGGCGCCAACATCGCAAAAGTAAAACGTCACGTCTACGATCCGAAAACCGGAAATCGGAAAAAGTTCTTTTCCAGATACTCCAATCCGCAGGTAATACGAGCCACGCATACCCGCCTCAAAGTGCTGTTGCAGCGCGTCGATGTGGATTGATACATCTGCGGATGCGGTGCAGTTAACTACTCGCGTCACCTGGTCTGGCTGTACAGCTTGTGATACAAGCCGTTGGCTTTCATCAACGCTTCGTGGGAGCCCTGTTCAATAATGTGTCCGTCTTCGAACACGTACACCCGATCCGCCTGTTTCACCGCGCTCAATCGATGGGCGATGATTATCGTAGTGCGTCCCTGCAGATAGTTGCCGAGAGCTTCGTGCAGCAGTGCTTCGGTGTCGTTATCCAGGGCCGACGTCGCCTCGTCCAGTATTACCACCTTCGGTTCGGAGAGAATCATGCGCGCGATGGCGAGTCTCTGCTGCTGTCCCCCCGACAAGCGTACTCCATCGCGGCCGATTACGGTGTCCAGTCCGTCCGGCATCGCTCCTACGACGGCCTTCAATTGCGCCACATCCAGGGCGGTCCAGAGTCGTGTATCCGAGGTCTCGCGACCCAGGGTAAGATTCGCGCGCACGGTATCGTTCAACATGGCCGGATGCTGCAACACCGTGGCGACGTTATCGCGCACCACATCGAGCCCGATCTCGGTAATTGACACGCCGTCGAAATACAGGTTTCCGCTCTGCGCCGGGTACATTCCGAGAATGACCTGCACCAGGGTCGATTTACCGCCGCCTGAAGCGCCCACCAGCGCCACCTTCTCGCCGCGGGCGATATCGAGATTGACGCCTTTGAGCACGGGTTCGCCGTGCACGTAAGCGAAGTTGACGTCTTCAACTTTTATGCTCACCGTCGTCTTATCCAGAAACGGGTTTTTCCGATGCGGATACAGCGGTTCCAGGCGCAAGTCCAACAACTGGTTTATCCGTCTCATCGCGGCTTTGGCACCGTAGAAAGCGTACTGGATATTCAGTACCTCCTGTACGGGTGCCATCATGAACCACAAGTAGGCGAACACGGCGAGCATTTGGCCGACGGTAAGATCGGAAAAGACCACCATGAGCATGCTGATCGCCCGAAACACGTCGAATCCGATGAGGAACACCCCGAATGAAAACCGGCTCGCGGCATCGGATTTCCAGGAAAACGCGGCCGAACGCGTCTTGATGCCGCGCGCCCGATCGATCACGTTTCGTATGTAATGCTGTTCTCGATTGGCGGCGCGAATTTGTCCGATGGCATTCAGGGTCTCCGTAAGGCTTTGCTGAAAGACCTCGAACGCGCTGTTTTCATTTTTCTTCAATGCCTCGACTGTGTTTCCGAGCGCGACCGTGAAGTACACCACCAGGGGGTTCATGAAGAGGATGAACAGGGCCAGCGGCCAATGCATCCAGAGCAATATTACGGTCACGCCCAGGAGACTGAGAACCGCCACCAGCAGCTTGCTCACCGACTGACCGACGAATTCATCGACGGCATTGACGTCGGTGACGAAGCGGGACGACACGGCACCGCTGCCGAGCGTTTCGTATTCGGACATCGACACACGCTGCAGATGCTGCAGCAGGTCGCGGCGCATGCGATACGTGACTTCTTTCGAGATCAGGGTGAATTCGCGGGTCTGCCAGACGTTCAGCCAGATCGACACCAGGCGCAGAAAAACCGTTGCAAGCAGGATAAGTCCGATATACAGCATCGGCCCCTGCCACGCGCCCGGGGTAATACGATTCATGGCGGCTACCAGTGCGCCCGGTTGCCCGAGCAGCACCTCGTCCACCAGCAGCGGCATCAGCAGGGGAATGGGGACGCTGACGGTGACCGCAATCACGGCGACGGCATTGGCGATGACCAGTTCCCGCTTACGCTCCCGCGCCACGTTCATGACATACGGCCAGTCGTAACGCGCGTTATCCCGCTGGTCCGGCTGCCGCCAGGTGGGCGGGGTCGATTCCGGGGTAGGACGCATCATGCGTTAATTGTATGTCGTTTCAGTCGAAAATAGGTCAAAGCCGGATCCTTGCAACACCGAGGCCCAGGTTGCATCATTGAACCACACCATCGGCCGGCCTGAGGGGAGACATGATTTACACCTTGGAAGATCGACATGTCGAGTTACGCGGAGACGAGCATTTCATAGCAAGCAACGCGGCGATAATCGGCTCCGTGATTCTGGAGAATCTCTGCAGCGTCTGGTTCAATGCGGTCTTGCGCGCTGACAACGACTTTATACAGGTCGGTGAGAGAAGCAACGTACAGGACGGCTCGGTGCTGCATGTGGATCCGGGATTTCCCGTGACCATCGGCCGCGGCGTCACCGTCGGACACATGGTCATGCTGCACGGGTGTAGCATCGGCGATAACAGCCTCATCGGCATCAAATCGGTGGTGCTGAACGGAGCCAAGATCGGCAACAACTGCCTCGTCGGCGCCAATACCCTGATCACGGAAGGCAAGGAAATTCCGGACAATTCCCTGGTCGTGGGAAGCCCGGGTAAAGTCGTCCGCGAACTCGGTCCAGAAGAAATCGGAAAGCTGGGATGGGCCGCGGACGTGTACGTCAAGAAGATCGGCCGATATACGCGCGCGTTATCGATGCAGGTCGAATAGGAGGCGAGGCCGCGCCGGCCCGTCCCACGGTCCGGCTCAGCCCGCCGGACGGGGTTTGAGACCGGCGGCTTCGATTACCGCCAATGCGCAGGCCTCGTCGTCCTCGGACACGGCGCCGGAAATCCCCACGGCGCCGCATAGGTCGTCCTCCGAATCGTAGGCCAACACGCCGCCCGGCAGCGGAATCGTCTTCCCGTTCGTCATCGCATTGAGGGCGTTTATGAAGCCCTCTTCACGCGTTCCGCTTTCGTAGCGCTTGGAAATATCTCGGGATTGAACGCCGAGGGCCACGGCGCCCCAGGCCTTTGCCAGGCTGATGTCCGGGCGCAGAAACGTCGCGCCGTCTTCACGCTGCAGGGCAACGAGAGAACCGCCCCGATCCACTACGGCCACGGTCAGTTTCGGCAGGTTCAGCTCATGCCCTTTTTTCAGCGCTGCTTCAATAATGCGGTTCGCCTGTGCAAGTGTAATGTCTGTCATGTTGTCGCTCTCGGTAATGAACAAAACGTGTGCGTCGCACGCCCTGCGCGGTCTGCGGCCTGCGTTGCGAAATGGGGGATCGACGTACCGCTTCCTCTCTATCAAGGCTTGCAACCCAGGTCAACCGCCGGGTGTCGTGGGTACTGGAATCCGCGGCATTGGCGGTCGTCGGTCCGCCGCGCCGTACGGGCCCACCGGAGCCGTGGCACGACGCGCCGTATACGTGTTTCCGCCGCAGAGCTTCCAGTGTTGACGAGTTCCCGTATAATCTATACAAAATAAGGGTATTCGACAGACAACAAGAACCGCTTGAATCAGCTCATTCGGGGTCACGGTCTGCCCGGCGCTCGCGCGTTCGCGGCCGACCGCGGGTACCGAAGGCGCATTCGTTGATCTCCCACGCTCGTACGCATATCTATAATAGAATCTATGGCCGGTAGTTGTTTTTCGTTGGAAGTACGACCAGACTTGCCCAAGGCGTTGTCGCGTCTGTCGGATCTCGCGAGCAACATGCTCTACAGCTGGGACCGCGGAATCCGACATCTGTTTTCCACTCTCGATCCGGAGCTTTGGGAAGAGACCGCGCACAACCCGCGGCTGTTTCTACGGCGTGTTGATCAGCAACGGCTCAACCAGGCCGCCGAAGACCCGTTATATCTGCGGCATTACGTAAGCTGCGTGTCGTCGTTTGACACCTACCTGAAACATCGGCATTCCGACACCGTTACTCGAAATCTGGACAAGAGCCACGATCTGGTGGCTTATTTCTGCGCCGAGTACGGCTTGCACGAAAGTCTCCCAATTTATTCCGGCGGTCTGGGCATACTTGCGGGTGACCACTGTAAAGAGGCGAGCGACCTGGGGGTGCCTTTCATAGGCGTGGGCTTGCTCTATCGACACGGCTACTTTCAACAGCAGATCGATGGTGCCGGTCAGCAGCATGCTCACTACGCGGATACCAATTTCGACCAATTGCCTGTGTTTCCGGTGGACGACGGCGCCGGCGGCGATTTGGTGCTCCGCGTTCACATTCAGGGACGTGACGTGGCTTTCAAGGTATGGGAAGTCAAGGTGGGCATCATTTCCATCTATCTGCTGGACACGGATCTGCCCCGGAACAGCGACGACGATCGATTCATCACCTATCAGTTGTACGGTGGGGGGGACGATATCCGCATACAACAGGAGATCGTACTCGGCATAGGCGGGGTCAAGGCCTTGCGTGCGATGGGTCGCACGCCGACGGTCTGGCATATCAACGAGGGGCACGCTGCGTTCCAGATTCTCGAGCGATGCCGCGAACTGGTGTCGCAGGGACTGACTTTCGATGCGGCGCTGGAAGCGGTTGCCTCAGCGACGGTGTTTACCACGCATACACCGGTACCGGCGGGTCACGACATATTTCCGAAGGCCACGGTTTCGTACTACCTGAAGAGCTTCTTTGCCGAACTGAAGGTGAGTGAGGAGAAATTATTCAAATTGGGTGACAGTCCCGGTCACGAAGGCAGTTTCAATCTCACCGCCCTGGCGATTCGGGGGTCCCGATTTCGAAACGGTGTCAGCCGTCTGCACGGGGAGACCTCCTCGAAATTGAACAGTTACGTGTGGCCGAATATCGAGCCGGAAGAGAATCCGATCGGACACGTTACCAACGGCGTCCACGTATTGTCGTTTCTCCATCACGAATGGGTGCGCATTTTCGATCAACACCTTTCGGGGGAATGGCGCGATCGCCTGGTAGACCGCGATTTCTGGGTAGCAATCAACAAGGTCCCGGACCGCGCCTTCTGGGCGACTCATCAGACCATCAAGGCCCTGTTGATGGAGGAGGCGAAACAGCGAATCACGCAGCAGGGACGGAGAAACGGATTGAGCCAGTCGCAGATCCGGCGCTTGGCCCGGTGCCTCAACCCGGAGACGTTGGTGGTCGGCTTCGCACGGCGCTTCGCCACCTACAAACGAGCGACCCTGTTGACCAAGGATATGGACCGTTTGGAACGGCTGGTGAACGATTCCCAGCATCCGGTGGTGTTTCTGTTCGCCGGCAAGGCGCATCCGCAGGACGGTCCCGGCCAGGAGTTCCTGACGGCGATATACCAGCTTTCACGCCGACCCGAGTTCGAGGGTCGTATCGTATTGCTGGAAGCGTACGATATCGAATTGGCCCGTTTCCTGGTCACGGGCGTGGACGTGTGGCTGAACACGCCCGAATATCCGATGGAAGCGAGCGGCACCTCGGGTCAAAAGGCCGCAATAAACGGCATACCCCACCTGAGCGTCTTGGACGGCTGGTGGGCGGAGGGATTCGAAGGCGATAACGGTTGGGCGATCAGCCCCTATCTTGCCGCGCTGGACAAGAACGAGCGGGACTACGTTGAGGCCTCCGGCGTGTTCGATCTGTTGGAGAGTGAGATCGTACCGCTCTACTACAAGCGCGACGGCCAGGGGTATTCGTCCGATTGGGTGCAGGTCGCAAAGAAAGCGATGCTTTCGGCTCTATCGCGCTTCAGCGC
>CAMYIN010000030.1 GCA_947258495.1 uncultured Gammaproteobacteria bacterium | reverse complement strand
CTGCAGACGCACGCTCTGGGCCATCAGGACGACGACGCTGACCACCAGAGCGGTGAGCAAGATCAGCACCCAGATTCGAAACCAGAGCGAGGTCTGGGTGGCGAGGTCTTTGGTGATATTGGTCAGGAACCAGGTGATCCTGCCCAGGTGCGAACGCCCGTCGGCCTTCGCCCCGTCCAGCGAATCGGCGAAGGCTTCGGCCAAAGACTTTTTCGGAGTCACCCCCGCGGGATAGCTACGAAAGCGCAGCACCGGGCCGGACCGCCCGATTTCCAACAGGTCGCCGGAGCGAAGCATCCGCGCCTCCGCCACCCTTTCCCCGTTGACCCAAACGTTGTGGCCCGGCGCGGTTTCCAACTCGTAGCTGTCGCCCGCCCGATGGAGGGTGGCGTGGAACTCGGCTTCCCGATCCGTTTCCGGCGCAAGAAAACGAACGTCCGAGTCCGGACCGCGAAACACACGAATCGTCTTCTCACCCAGACGCACCACCTGACCCCGGCGGTCCCCCGAAAGGACCACGAACACCGGCGTGGACGCCGGAACATCGTTTTCAGCGGAGGACGCGGACATGGATTGCTGGGCGTCGGGGACGGAATCGGGTTTGTCGTTGTCGGGATGCCGCAAGTATACATGCGAGGACGCGGCGACTCAGCCGCGCCTCCGCTCCCGGCAGGATGCATCGAGTTTGCCGGCGGTGCTCCGGCGCGGCCCGTTTCCCGGCACCGATCGCACCCGCGCCATTGGTGTCTAATCGGACGGTATCGGCGCAGGAGCCGAGACGTTGACGCGAAGCGCACTCGGGAACGCGCCGGCCTCGGAGGTATTCATGAATCAGGCGTCCGCATCCGCAAGCATGGTGCACACTACGCTGCGGTTCCGTCTGGGACCGTCGAATTCGCAAACAAAGATGTTCTGCCAGGTGGACAATCCGAGTTCCCCGTCTATGATCGGGACGGATTCGGAAGGACCCACCAAACCGGCCTTCAGATGGGCATCGCCGTTTCCGTCCTGTGCATCGTGCAGCCACACTCCATTGGGAATCAATTTGCGGAGAAAATTGACGACATCCGTTTGCACGCTGTCGTCCCAATTTTCCTGTATCATGATCGCGGCCGTCGCGCCCTGCGCGTACACGGACACCAAACCGTTCCTGATACCACTCCGACGCACGGCCGCACGCACCTGCTCGGTGATATCCACCAGCGTTTCCCGCGCCTTCGTCTCCAGGGTAATAATTTTGCGCATCGGCTCAGATCAAAGGTCTGCGGCGTTGGCGTGATTTTGCAGCACGGAAGCGGTTGATTCGAGCGATCGTCGCGTCGATTGCTCCCGCGCCATGAACGCCTTCATGTTAGGATCGCCGACTCGGCATTGTAGTTTGATCGAACCGGCATTTTAACCCGGAGGTCGCCGAAAGCGGAGAACCTGGAGGCATGAATGGATTACGTTCAACTCGGTAACACCGGACTCCGAGTCTCACGATTGTGCCTCGGTTGCATGAGCTACGGCTCGCCGCAATGGCGCGACTGGGTGCTCGACGAGAACGCGGCGCTGCCGTTTTTCGAGCATGCCCTCAAGGGCGGCATTAATTTCTTCGATACCGCCGACGTGTATTCGCAGGGGAAAAGCGAAGAGATCCTTGGTCGTACACTCAACAAACTCGGCGTCGAACGCGAACGCGTGGTTATCGCGACCAAGGTATGCATGCCCATGGGTACGGGCCCCAACCAGAAAGGGCTTTCCAAGAAGCACATTCGCCATGCGATCGATGCCAGTTTGAAGCGCCTGGATGTCGACTACGTGGATCTGTACCAGATTCACCGCTTCGACCCCGACTGCCCGATCGAAGAGACCCTGGAGGCGCTGACCGGTGTGGTGACCTCGGGTAAGGTCCTGCACATCGGCGCATCCAGCATGTACGCGTGGCAATTTGCGAAATATCTGCACGTCGCCGACAGGGATGGATATTCGCGCTTTGTCTCGATGCAGAATCATTACAATCTGATATATCGCGAAGAGGAGCGGGAGATGATCCCGCTGTGCCGGTCCGAAGGCGTCGGCGTCGTCCCCTGGAGCCCCCTCGCGCGGGGCTTCCTCGCCGGGGATCGTACGCCGGACCGTTCCGGTGCTACCACTCGTGCGAAGTCGGATCAGCAGGCCCACCGCATGTACTACCGCGACAGCGACTTTGCCGTAGTGGAAAGACTCAAAGACGTCGCCGCGCAGCGCGGACTCTCCAACGCCCAGGTGGCTCTCGCATGGATCCTACATCAGCCGGGTATTACCTCACCTATCGTAGGGGCAACGAAATTGGATCACCTGGACGAAGCGCTGCAGGCGCAGCAGCTGGAGCTTGACCACCAGGAGCTTGCGGCGCTGGCCGAAGCGTATCGGCCCCACCCCGTCCTGGGGCACGCTTATCAAGACCCGGCTTCGTCATCCACGGTACAATCCTCAAAAGCGTGACCTCGGCCTCGCACTCCCCGACGTTGTGGCCGGGGAAACAAGGAGCAGATTATGGTTTTACGATCTTTGGAATAACCCTTTGGAAAACATAGAGCAGATACGCGAACACCAGAAACAGCGCCTGGAAATACTGGCGGCGCCCGTCGTTCGCTGGCTTGCCGCCTGGAACGTGCATCCCAATCTGTTGACCAGCGGCAACGTGGTTTTCTCTCTGCTTGCGGCGTCTTTCGTGCTTGTCGACGCGCTGCCTTGGGCGGGTGTCGTCTTCCTCTTCGGCAGCACACTGGACATGCTCGACGGCATGCTTGCGCGCATGACAAACCGAGCAACCGCTTCGGGCGCTTTTCTGGACTCCACCGTGGACCGGATTTGCGAGGGCGTTATCCTGGCATCGATCGCCTGGTGGCTGGCGGATGCCGGGCAGACCTGGGCCGTGGCGGCTCTGGTGCTGGCAATGCTCGGCAGCATGCTCACCAGCTACACACGCGCAAGGGCGGAGGCGCTGGGGCTCAGGTGCGGCGTCGGCTGGGTCACCCGCGCTGAACGCGTAGTCCTGATTTCTTTGGGCCTGCTTACTCAGCAAATCGTCGTCACCGTCTATCTCTTGGCGGTACTGACGTTGTGGAGCGCCGGACAACGCATCGTGGCCGCCTACAAGCTGCTGAACGAGGAGAAATCTACCGCGGGGAGGCGCTGAACGACCATGCGTAGGCGCCCGTCGCGGGATCGTTTCGAACCGCGGCTCGCGGCCACCCGCCGTCGGCTTCCGTCGTCTACGGCTCACCAACAGTTCGAAGTTCTACCGCTCTCACGAACGCCGCGTACCGCGGCGGATGCAAAACTTTCCGTTCAGCCCCAAGTCTAATTATTTTTGGAGCCGCCAGCCTTGCCGCCGTGTCGGGTCCGGGTTATCGGTGTCAGCTGATTCGTACCGGGGCTGCGCTTTACCGGCTGGTGAGCAGACAGATGTTTGTTATGGACTGTGTCCGAGGAGGCATTGAAAATGAGCACGTGCATCAACATACGGCCGCTTTCGTCCCGATTTTCCACGACTGCGGCCGTCGGTCTTTCCATCGCATTGGTCTTTACCGCAACCTGGAACACCCATGCTCTGGCCGACGAAACCTGCATGTCGCCGTACATGGCCAAGATCGTAGGCCAGGAGGACTACGTCTACGTCTGGACACTGGGAACCGTGGGCGTTGGCGATGAGCAGGACAAACTGGTCACCGTGGACGTCAATCCCAATTCATCCAACTACGGGAGAGTCGTGCACAGTCTCTCGGTCGGGGGCCGCAACGAAGCCCATCACTCGGGTTTCACCGACGATCGGCGTTTTTTGTGGGCCGCCGGACTGGACACCAGCAAGATATTCATATTCGACGTCCACAGCGATCCGGCGAAACCAAAACTGTACAAGGTGATCACGGATTTCGTCGCTCAGTCTGGGGGCGTGGTCGGACCCCACACGACCTACGCGCTCCCCGGCCGTATGATGATCACCGGGCTGTCCAACAACCAGGACCATGGAGGGCGAACGGGGCTGGTGGAGTACACCAACGAGGGCGACTACATCGTCACGCATTGGATGCCCACCGATGACAAGCTCGGCGGCGCAAAAAAGTCGGGTCAGTTCGCGGACGGGTACGGTTACGACATTCGCGCATTGCCGCGCCGCAATGTCATGATCACCTCTTCTTTTACCGGTTGGAACAATTACATGATGGACCTGGGTAAATTGATGGGCGACGCGGAGGCCATGAAACGTTTCGGCAATACCGTCGTGGTTTGGGATCTGCACACACGCAAGCCGAAAAAAGTCCTGGACGTCCCGGGCTCGCCCCTGGAGATCCGTTGCGCCTGGGGTTCCTTTCACAATTACTGCTTTACTACTACCGCACTGACGTCGAAGATCTGGCTGATCTATGAAGACGACAACGGCGACTGGCAGGCCAAAGACGTCGCCGACATCGGCGATCCCAAACAACTGCCGCTACCGGTAGATATCTCGATTTCCGCCGACGACAAAACGCTTTGGGTGGATACCTGGAACGACGGCAAGACCCGGTTGTTCGATATCAGCGACCCGTTCGCGCCGAAACAGGTGTACGAACAGAGAATCGGCGGCCAGGTCAATATGCTGTCCCAGAGCTGGGACGGCAAGCGGGTGTACTTCACCTCGTCCCTGCTGGCGAATTGGGACAAGAAAGAGGGTGAGGACCTGCAGTTCTTTAAGGCGTACAGATGGGACGGCAAGGCGCTGACACACGCGTTCAGCATCGACTTCACCGCGGAGGATCTCGGGCGTCCGCACCAGATGCGCTTCGGTTCGCACGCGCTCTACGGGCAGGCGCACCCGAGCTTGATCACGAGAACCGCGGCGCAGCCGCATTAGACGCGTTGAATCCATGATCGCCGCGTGCTTGCGCACCCGGCGATCGTGCCACGCAAGTGCTGATGCGGTCACTCTTCATACCGATCTTCGCTCTCGCTGCATCACCCGCCGCGGCGCACCTCGGCGACGAGCGCGCCTCGCCGGACGAACCGCCGCAGGTGCAGGCACCGGGCGAGGGCCTGTTCCACTACTCCGCCCCGCCGCCGGGGACCTACTCCCTGCCGCCCCTCAAGCCGGCGGGAAACGGCGCGGTACTCACCAGCGAAGGCGTCCGCACCTCCTTACACGATCTGTATCGCGGCAAAATCGTGTTGTTGAGCTTGATCTACACGTCCTGCAGCGACGCCTCGGGATGCCCGCTCGCGTCCGCGGTGCTGCGACAGGTGCAGCGGCGATTGGGCCTCGAAGCGGAAACCGGGGACAAGGTCATGTTGTTGAGCCTCAGTTTCGACCCGCAGCGAGACCGACCCGAAGTCATGCGTCGATACGGCGCGGCGTTCGCCGGGAACACCCCCAAATGGCGTTTCCTGACCGCGGGCTCCGAGTCCGATCTTGCTCCTATACTGGCGAATTACGGCCAGTCCGTGATCAAAGAGCGGGACACACAGGGGAATTTCCTGGGCACGTTTTCGCACGTGCTCCGAGTCTTCCTCATCGATGCCGCCCTTCGCGTGCGCAACATCTACAGCGCTTCGTTTCTGCATGTCGACACCCTCGTCAATGACGTGAAAACACTCATGCTGGAGCAGGCCGGGTCACCGCCGCCCGGGCGCCGGCTGCAGGGCGCCGGGGACGAAAAATCGGGCTACGAGTCACCGGCCTATCGCACTCGATCGCGCAGCCTGCAGAATCGCACGGGAAGGCGCGCCGATCTGCTCGCCCACGCGAACGCGCCGATACTGGGGTTACCGGCCGTTCCCGCGGCCGCCGACAACGCCCTCACTTCGGCAAAAATCGCACTGGGCCGCAAGCTGTTTTTCGACCGGCGCTTGTCGCACAACAACACGTTTTCCTGCGCCATGTGCCATATCCCCGAACAGGGCTTTACCAGTAACGAACTCGCAACCGCGGTCGGTGTCGAGGGCCGCACGGTGCGGAGAAATTCCCCCTCTTTGTATAACGTCGCCTACATGCGTTCGCTGTTTCACGACGGCCGCGAGACCACACTGGAGCACCAGGTATGGGGTCCGTTGCTGGCTCGGAACGAGATGGCGAATCCGTCCATAGGCTTCGTCATAGAAAAACTGAAACGCATGCCGGATTACGACGGGCTCTTCGAGCGCGCTTTCGCCGGTCGCGTCGCGTCCGTCGAAAGCGTGGGGATGGCGATAGCCAGTTACGAGCGTACCCTGCGCTCGGGCGGCTCCGCGTTCGACCGTTGGCACTACGGCAAGGACCAGCAGGCGCTGTCTGACCGTGAGAGACGGGGGTTCGCATTGTTTACCGGCAAGGCCCGCTGCAACGTGTGTCATCTCATCGACAAAGAATTCGCGCTGTTTACCGACAACCGGTTTCACAACACCGGCATCGGCTACGCGGCTGCCACAGGCAAAGCCTCAGGGCAGCGGGACGTGCTCATCGCTCCGGGATTGTATTTGGAGCTTGACGCGGACGTGGTGGCCGATGCTTCGGAGCCCCGCCCCAGTGACCTCGGCCGCTACGAGATCACGCAGGACCCGGCGGACCGCTGGAAATACAAAACACCGAGCCTGCGCAATGTCGCCCTGACCGCGCCGTATATGCACGACGGATCGCTGAGGGCGTTGCGCGACGTGGTCGAATACTACAACCGCGGCGGTATTCCCAACGAGGGCCTGGATCCTCTCATCCGGCCCCTGACCCTCTCGCATGGAGAAATCGACGTTCGCCGCACCCATCGGCGACGTGCGGAATTGATTCGAGTATCGCGCCGACGCGGTTCAGGAGCCGGGTTCCGATGCGCTGTCGTCGGACTCCCATTCGAAGAGAGGTAACGCGTCTAGCGTGCTTTGCAGTCCCCGGTTCCAGGCGTTGCGCAGCGCGTGCAGATTCGCCGAGTTTTGATCGAAACGCATGCGTTGCCGCAGCGTCAGCGCATCGCGTGCGTAAATGGCGATCTCGAACGGCGGACCAACGGTGACCCGACCTACGTATTCGGCCGCTTCGAAAAGGTAGCGAACCGAAGCGAGACTTTCTCCCTCGTCCGGGTGGTCCAGACCCCGCTGGATATGATTGAAGACCTCTTGTGTGGTCGCCAGATTTCCGGCGCACAGCACCACGAACAAGCGGTCCTCCCGGGGTTGAAACGTGTGCATCTTGCTGAACTGCGTAATGTAGTCCACACCGGCGTTGGAGCGCGAGTCGGAACCGAAAACGACCTCCCGTTGCAGACGTATAGCGGAACAATAGGTCATATTTCTGCTCGAGAGAGAATACTCTGCCGTGACAATAGCCCGCGGCCCGCCAGTGACCGCCGCCGCGCGGCGAGTGCGCGGGCTTTATTGTCCGCTGCCGCAGATGATATAAGACGTCCATGTTCGCGATTATCTCCCATCACGTATCGCGCGCGTCACCCGCATCGCCGCACTCAGGTCATGGCCCGGGTCACCGTTAACGGCAAATCGTACAAGATCGGCGCCGAACCGGAAACGCCCTTGTTGTGGGTTCTGCGGGACGAACTCGGACTCAAGGGCACCAAATACGGCTGCGGCGTCGGCGTTTGCGGGGTTTGCCTGGTGCTGATAGACGGCGAGGCCCAACACGCGTGCATGGTGACCCTGGAAAAGCTCGGCGACCGCCGCGTGACCACGATCGAGGGGCTGGCGCGGGAGGACCATCCGCTGTTACGCACCTGGATCGACGAACAGGTACCGCAGTGCGGTTACTGCCAGCCCGCCCAGATCATCGCCGCGGCGGCCTTGCTCTCGAAAACCGACCGGCCGACACCGCCCGCAATCGGCGCTGCCATGTCGGCGGTGCTGTGCCGTTGCGGGACCTACCAGCGCATTCGGCGGGCGATGCAGCGCAGCATCGATGTCCCCGGCAGCAGCCGGAGCTCCCGGCCGGCGGCGCATCTGGGGACGCCGCCGGACAAGGGGGTGGCGTTGAATCCTTGGCTGCGATTACACGGCGACAACACCTTCACGGTGGTCGTCAACTTCACGGAAATGGGACAAGGCGTGGTCACCGCGCTGTCGATGCTCGTCAGCGAGGAGCTGGAAGTGGACGTATCGCGGGTGCGGACGGTCTTCGCACCGGTGGCCAAGGCATACGTCAATCCGCGCTTCGGCGTGCAATTGACTGGCGGCTCTACCGCGGTGTCCGGCCAGTGGGAGCAGCTGCGCAGAGCGGGAGCCAGCGCCAGAATGCGACTCGTCAAGGCCGCCGCCGCCCGCTGGAGGGCGCGTGTCGGCGACTGCACCGCCGCCCGCGGCGGCGTGCTCCACCAACCGAGCGGCCGGCGCCTGGAGTACGCGGAATTGGCCCCGGCGGCGGCGAAGATCGCCCCGCCCAAGAGGTTGAAACTCAAACCTCGCTCGGAGTGGAAGCTGCTGGGCAAGCCGGTGCCGAGGCTGGACCTAGCCGACATGGTACGGGGCGAAATCGTGTACGGCATCGATGTGGAAATCCCCGCGATGCTCGTCGCCAGCGTCGAACGCGCACCGGCGTTGGGCGCCCGCGTGCGCCGGCTGGACGCCTCGGAGACACGCGCCATTGCCGGGGTCCATGCGGTGCATCGCATAGACAGTGGCGTTGCGGTCGTGGCCGGCGACACCTACACCGCCCTGCGCGGTCGACAGTCGCTACGGCTCAGTTGGACGGGCGCGCCGAGCCGTCTTGACACCAAGGCCATCTACGAGGAGCTGTGCCAGGCCGTCCAGGTCGAGGGCGAGGTTGTGCATAGACGCGGCGACACGCGCCGCGCGTTTTCCGCGGCGCACCGGCGCGTGGAGGCCGCCTATCGAACCGCGTATCTGGCCCACACCACGCTCGAGCCGATGAACTGCATCGCTCACGTGCAAGAGCATCGATGCGACGTCTGGGTCGGGACCCAGAGCCAGACCGACGTGCAGAAGACCGCCGCCGAGCTGACCGGCCTGCCCCGGCCCAAGGTCTTCGTCCACAGTCAGTACTGCGGCGGCGGCTTTGGTCGACGCCTGGAGACCGACATGGTGGCCGACGCCGTGCAACTGGGCCAAAAGCTTCGCCGCCCCGTGCAGGTGATCTGGACGCGCCGGGACGATCTGCAGAACGATTATTACCGCCCCGCGCACTGCGTGTCCCTCGCCGCGGCGCTGGATGCCGAGGGACTGCCCACGGCGCTGCGGCTTCGCGCCGCTGGACCCGAGCTTGCCCTTGAGATGATCGACATTCCCTATCGCGTACCCGGTCTGCAGATAGAGCACCGCCGCGTCGAGCACGCCGTGCCCACCGGCGCCTGGCGTTCGGTTGGCGCGGGCCAGAACGCGTTCGTGGTCGAAAGCTTTGTCGATGAGCTGGCGCACGCGGCACGACAAGACCCGTTTGCATATCGACGCCGTCTGCTGGAACCCGGCTCCCGACATCGTGCGGTGCTGGAGCTTGCGGCCGCCAAAGCCGGGTGGAGCGACGCCTCCACCTCGGGTGGGGGCCGCGGCATCGCGCTGTATCGCTCCTTCGGCAGCTACGTGGCGGAGGTCGCCGAGGTCGCGGTCGCCGGCGACCGCGTCGACGTGCAGCGCGTGGTGTGCGCCGTCGATTGCGGCATTACGGTGAACCCGGATACGGTGCGCGCGCAAATGGAGGGGGCAATCGCGCAGGGGATGTCCGCGGCACTGTACGAAGAAATACGCATCGAAAACAGCAAGGTCGCGCAAACCAGTTTCCAGGATTATCCGATACTGACCTACGCGCAGATGCCGGACGTGGAAGTGCATATCGTCGACAGCGACGAAGCACCCAGCGGCGTCGGCGAACCCGGCCTGCCGCCGGTCGCGCCGGCGATCGCGAACGCCGTCTACGCCGCGACGGGCCATCGTCTGCGCGCCCTGCCGTTGAGGATTCCTGCGCCTTAAGCACGCGGCGCCGACGATCAGGACGCCACACGGGCGGCGCGCCTGCGATCCTGTTCCTTCAAGAAGCGTTTCCGCACGCGTATGTGCGCGGGCGTGATCTCCAGCAGCTCGTCGTCGGCGATGAACTCCAGACCCTGCTCGAGACTCAATCGAAGCGGCGGATTCAGCAATACGTTGTCGTCCTTGGCCGCGGCCCGAATGTTGGTGAGTTGCTTTGCCTTGAGGGGATTCACCGTCAGATCATTACTGCGGCTGTGCATACCCACGACCTGGCCTTCGTAGACCTGGTCTCCCGGAGCCACGAACAGACGCCCGCGTTCCTGAAGATTGAACAGCGCATAAGCCAGTACCGCACCGGTGCTGTTCGAGACCAGGACGCCGTTTCTTCGCTCCGCGACGCCTCCGGGCAACGCCGGTCTGTAGGTGTCGAATACGTGATGCAGCAATCCGCTGCCGGAGGTCAGCGCCTGGAACTCGGACTGGAAGCCGATCAGTCCGCGCGCCGGGATCGAATAATCCAGCCGTATGCGCCCGCGCCCGTCCGATTGCATGTCCTGCAGTTCCCCCCGTCGTCCTCCTATCGCCTCCATGACCGCGCCCTGATGCCGCTCCTCCACGTCCACGGTCAACTGTTCGTAGGGTTCTTCCCGCGTACCCCGCGTCTGGCGATAAATGACGCGCGGACGCGACACCGCGAGCTCGTATCCCTCGCGCCGCATGTTTTCCAGGAGAATCGCCAGGTGCAGCTCTCCGCGCCCCGATACGACGAATCGGTCCGGGTCGTCCGTTTCATCGACGCGCAGCGCGACATTGTGAATCACTTCCCTTTGCAGTCTTTCCGCGAGCTGGCGTGACGTCAGATACGCGCCGTCGCGACCGGCGAAGGGCGAGTTGTTGACCTCAAAGGTCATGCTGATCGTGGGTTCGTCGACGCTGAGGGCCCGGATCGCCTCGGGACGCGCCGGGTCACACAAGGTGTCGGAGATGGCAAGATCCTCGATGCCGGTTACGGCAACGATGTCCCCCGCCTGCGCCCGGTCGGCTTCTTCCCGCCCCAAGCCCATGAATTGGAAGATCTGCAGAACACGCCCGCCGCGCTCGCGGCCGTCGCGGTCCACGATAACCACCGAGTCGTTGCGCCGAACCCGGCCTCGGCCTATGCGTCCTATGCCGATGGTCCCTACGTAGGTCGAATAATCCAGGGACGATATCTGCATCTGAAACGGTCCGCCGACATCGATGTCGGGGGGCGGCGTGTGGGCGACGATGGCCTCGAACAGCGGTAGCAGATCCGACCCCGGACAGGCGGCGTCCAGGGATGCCGTACCCCGGGTCGCCGACGTATACAGCACCGGGAAATCCAACTGCGCGTCGCTCGCACCCAGGCGATCAAAGAGGTCAAAAGTCTGGTCCAGGACCCAGTGCGGACGCGCACCTTCGCGGTCGATCTTATTGATTACGACGATGGGTTTGAGGCCGTGGTCAAAAGCTTTACGCGTCACGAAGCGAGTCTGGGGCATCGGTCCTTCCACGGCGTCCACCAGCAACAAAACCGAATCGACCATGGACAGCACCCGCTCCACTTCACCTCCGAAGTCCGCGTGGCCGGGCGTGTCGACGATGTTGATGCGGTAGTCACGCCAACCGATGGCGGTGTTCTTGGCGAGTATGGTGATCCCACGTTCTTTCTCCAGATCGTTGGAATCCAATACCCGCTCGACCGACGTGCCGCGCACCTGCAAGGTCCCGGACTGCTGTAACAACCTGTCCACCAACGTCGTCTTGCCGTGATCGACGTGGGCGATAATGGCGATGTTGCGAATATGCGCGGCCGACGAAGCAGACAAACGCGTGGATCACTCCGGGCTGTGCGGCATTCCCGGACGAACGCGGAACCGACCGCGCTTTGCCACCGATGTGCGCGAATCCCCGTGCATCAATGATCGGGACGCATTCCCCGACGGTTGACCTTTTTCAGCAGCATCGTGTCAAACGATATCCGCTGCTCGGCAGTCAAGATCTTCCGTACGGACGCCATATGCTCGTAGCGTTGCAGCATGACCTGTTTTTTCATCTCCAGTAGTTCATCCAGCTTTGTCTGCATGGACGCGGAATCCGGTGCATCGGCCGTCGCGAGCACCGCCAGTTCCGTTTTCACGGCACGAATACTGGCCCGCAGGGGCGCTACGATCTTCATGTGGTTCACCCGCAGCCCGTCGATCTGCGTGCGCTGTTCCGGGGTCAGGGTCTGCCTCCAGGACGTCGAGTGGGCATCCGACTTGCCGTGGTGCCCGTGCCGTTCGTGTGCGCCAGCGCCCGCTTCCGCTCCGTGATGCTGCATGTGGTGCTCGCATTGACGCTGCATTCCGCCGCTCTGGCCCCGCATTGCGCCCCCACCGTCTTGATGACGCATACCGTGGCGGTCCCGATGATGCTTGTCGTCATCACCCTGGTGATGCATGCCGTGATGGCCCTGGTGATGCCTGCCGTGTCGCTCCGGTTCCGCGATTGCGTTGCCGGCCGCGAACAGCCCTCCCAAGAGCCAAATCAATCCCATACCCGCTGTTACACAATTTTTCATTCCAGTTACCTCTCGGCTAAAGCTGACCATAAACGAATACTTCACCCCGAATCCGCCCTATTGCGTCGTCCGCAACCTATCCCAGTCGAATATCGGAACGGAGGTGGGTACCGCAGATGAATTGCGAGGGATCGCCTTCTGCTTCACCGCCTCCCGAAATAGGCGCAGTGCGAACATCGCCAAACGTGTCGAGGCGTGGATAACCCATCGCCGGCCGGCGCCGCATGCCGTTCGAAACCAGGCATGTACAGGGATCCGCGCGAACAGCGCCGACGAAGAATCTTCCCGGCCCGCCGCCGGCGACGCTAAAGCATCAACGCCGGCGCCGCTTTTGTCCACCTCGCCCGCGGCCCCGTGTGTCCTCGTACCGGACTTTCAACGTCTTGCCGCCGAACGTCTTACCGTCGAGGCCGGCAATCGCCGCCCTGGCTTCGTGGCCCTCCATTTCGATGAACCCGAATCCGCGACATCGTCCGGTGAACACATCGGAGACTATCTGGATCGATCGCACCGTTCCAAACTCCGAAAACAATGCTCGAACTGCTTCCTCGGAAGTATCGTTAGGTAAACCACCCACAAACATTCTCTTCAAAACTATTCCTCGCCTATCGATATGATTAATACGACTCGGACGCGCTAAACATGATGCTCCGCTGGTACCGGCGAAGCTCCCGCTCGGCGGGGCGCACGGCAACGCACTCAGCTTTCAATTTTTACCTGAGCAGCCTGCAATCCCTTGGGACCTTTTTCCACTTCGAAACTCACGGTCTGGCCCTCAGTCAAGGATCGGTATCCCCCGCCTACGATAGCGGAATAATGGACGAACACGTCTTGTTTACCATCTGATGGGGAAATAAAACCGTACCCCTTGGTTTCGTTGAACCATTTTACGGTACCTGTAGCCATGCAATATTACCTCTGTCTTAAGGAACAAATTCTCGTCCTATTGCGAATCATACGGGGCCATAAAGGGATAGAATCGGGAGGGAAACTAAGCGATGACCTGAATAACATGCAATGAGAACCGGCTGTTACAAATAACGCGCGACACCAACAGCAAGCGAGCCGCGACACCGAAACATGATAACACAATCCCCGGCGGCGTATCGCACCGCGGGCCGGGGGCGAGGACGAAGGATCGACGAGCCGAGGGCGTCCGCTGACGACATCTCCCGAGCGCGTCGCGCACCGATCTCGCTACCAATTACCGGTGTTCGGCATCGACGACCAGGGTTCCACCGGCGGCAGCGGTTCGCCTTTTTGCAGTAATTCAATGGAGATATTGTCCGGCGACCGCACAAAGGCCATGTAGCCGTCCCGGGGGGGTCTGTTTATGGTGACTCCGTGCTCGAGCAAACGCTGGCAGGTCTCGTAGATGTTCTCGACCCGGTACGCCAAATGTCCGAAATTCCGGCCACCCCCATACTCCTCGGGTTCCCAGTTGTACGTCAATTCGAGCATCGGTGCCCGGTTGCTCTTGGCCCGCTCGGCATCACCCGGAGCAGCCAGAAAAATCAACGTGTAGCGGCCCTGAGGGGACTCCTTGCGGCTGATTTCCACTAAACCCAATCGATTGCAATAAAAATCGAGTGAGGAATCGATATCCGTCACTCGGACCATGGTGTGTAGATACTCCAAAGCGTTCTCCTGCGTCTGCGGGTCGACGACCCGATTTCGTGGACTCCGCAATGTACCGAGATTACGGCGGCTTGTCAGCCGTTTCCGCCGAGTCTCTCCACAACGCTGAAAGACGCCGAGATCAGCTGAAACGGCGGGTAAATTTCGCATCTCAGTGTCGAAACCAACCGCCCACAGATGGTACCCTGTGACACAGAAACGCACAGCAAAACCTGGAGCCAGACAAACCGTGGAACCTACACTCAATGAAACCGACCTCACCATGGATTCCGCCGATCTTTACCGTGAAGAGGTGTTTACCGATCGTAAAATGGGCACCGTGCGCCGGCTCATACCCGTAAACACCGACGGCTCCGCCGACGGAGGGCGTCCGGAGATCTACGTGGGCCAGGCTCAACTTCTCACTCCCGTGGGAACGGTGCCGGTGAGTTTCGAAATCGAAGCGCGCTCGTTGCAGGAGGCCGTAGCGGGCTTTCCCGATGCCGCCAAAAAAGCCGTCGATCAGACCGTGGAGGAGCTCAAGGAACTCCGCCGCCAGGCGAGTTCGTCGATCCTGGTGCCCGATGTAAAACCGGGTGGGACCGGAGGCGGATTTCCCGGCAGCGGAAAAATCCAGATGCCCTGAAAGTCATCGTCGGCGTCCACTCCAAGTTGCGCCGCGCTGGGGCCGATCACCCGCACCACTGCCTCCAACGTCCGCAGGCCAGGTGTGACTGGCGGTCTATGCGCGGTCTTGTTTTCGAACCGAGCGAATCCTGTCCCGCCCCGTACTCAATGCGCGCAGCGTCTTAGAACGAAATTCCCTGCGATACAAGACCGCCGCCACCCACGCGGAAGCGATCATAAACGCCACCGGATGCAGGAACCAGGCGAGCAACGCCAGGCTGAAGTAGTACGCCCGTATTCCGGCGTTGAACGAATAGATGGCAAGCCAGACCGTTTCCGCAAGCGTATCCCGATGCGCTGCACGTTTTTCGTCGGCAACGGTCCGATCCTCCGCAAGCGGCGCACTGCCTACGAGGATCGATGCGAATCCCCATTGACGCATGCACCAAGTAAAGGTGAAAAAGGCGTACACGTAGGTAAACACCATGATCAAGATCTTGATCTCCCAGGTCTGCCGTGTCACCGAGGTAACGAAGGGCAGGTCTGCGATAAAGGTAATGACCTTGTCGGTGGACCCTACAGCGGCCAGCAGGCCGGCGATGACCAAGAGACTGCTGGATGCAAGGAAGGTGGCGTTACGTTCGATATTGGACACCACCGATGTGTCTACAATGCGCAGTTCCCTTCGATGGAGGACCTCGATCCAGTCTTTTATATAGTCTTGCAGCACATTCTGCAGCCTGCTCGTGCGCCGAGACCAATAGCGGGAAAAATAGTTGTAACCGATCCAGCACAGGGCGAACCAGAGCATCGCCAGCCAGTCCAGCAATATCAACTCCGGTATGATTACGTTGCCTCCCATTCAGACCTCTTGCTCGACAGGCGCCGGCCATGCCCGGCGCGCATCGGCGCATCGCCGTGCCGCGCGGCGGCGTAGTTGTGCCGCCATGGGAAGTACTTTACCACGCGTACTCGGGACGGATTCAACGTAAGACGACCACGGCCGGAACCTTGACGAGAACTGCGTTTGCTTGGGTCGCCGATATCGGTGCCACGGATTGCGCTGTCACGAGCGTGCGTCGGCGGTGACAGTGATCACCAAATCCGGCGGTACTTCCGCCTGTTTGCCGATTTATCACATTTACGAACTACCAAACTTCAGCCATACTGAATGACACAATAGGGAATGCAAGATCAACCGGCTCAGCGGTGCGTTCGTGAAACTGGATTCCGGGAATAGAAAAAGCTTTCCGCTCGTGCGGAGCCCGACCGTGCGTCTACCGCTGCGCTCGAACTGCCACTTCGCCAACCGGTAATACGATGAAACACAGATCGCCGTCCGTGGGCGCTCGGACGGTCCTCACAACCGGCATCATGCTGGTTCCGATGCTGTTGATGGCCGTGGTCGGTACGGCGTATTTCAAGGAGGTCGCGGACGCCGTCAGCGAGGCCGAGGAAGAAGTCCGTTACGAACTTATGCCGGTCATCGAGCTTCAGACGCTGCTGCTGAAGGCGGTGATGCCGCCCAACGACTATCTCATCCACGGAAATACCGACGAGCGGCGTATTTTCACATTACTCAAAGAGCAGATCGACAAAAAATTCAACGCGATTGAAGAACAGAAATTCGGCGAAGAAAACGAACGCGAGGCATTGAGACTAGCGCGTACGCAATGGGTCATGGCCCGCGTCGTCGGGCAAGAAATCGTGGACGAAGTGTACCCTCCGAAAGAACCGCGTGTCGCCGCGGAGAAGATGGAGCGATTCGACCGCATGATCGACGACGCGAATATTCACCTCGAAATGCTGTATAAACACATCGTCGACGAACTCGGAGAACACGTCGAAGACGTTGAGGCCAGTAAAGCGAAGGCCCGCATGAGCACCCTGATCGCCTTTGTGGCCGCTATCGTCGTTGCTGTGATCGGCGGGCTCGTACTCGCGCGGACCATTCTAAATCCAATCCGCGCCCTCGATGAAGGTGTCTCGAGACTGCGTGAGGGGCAGCTGAGTCACCGCTTCTCTCTGCCCAGCGACGACGAACTCGGACACCTCGGGGAGACGCTCAACGAGATGGCAACCAAGATAGAGCGGTTGGCAACGCGGGACGATCTGACCGGATTGTACGTAAAGCGCGAATTCAATCGATTCCTGAACGAGGAAATCAGTCGCTCCGCACGCAGCGGACGGCCGTTCGCGCTGCTGCTCATCGATGCCGATCGTTTCAAAGACATCAACGACCGTCACGGCCACCCGGTCGGTGATCGGGTCCTCAGCACCCTTGCATTGGTGCTTACCCACGATATGCGCGCGATCGACCGCGTGGCCCGTATCGGCGGCGAGGAATTCGCGGTGATCATGCCGGACACCCGCGAAGGCCCCGCAACCGACACCGCGGAACGAATCCGCAGAATGGCGGAGTCCAAGAAAGTGCGCACGAGCGACGGAGAGAACGTGTCTATCACCATAAGCGTGGGTATCGCCATATACCCCGACGACGGCAGGACCTCGGAGGCCCTCGTGGACGCCGCCGATCACGCCCTGTACGCGGCAAAGGCCGGTGGGCGGAATTGCGTGCGCAAAGCGCAGAACTCACAGGCGACGCTTGAAAAACCGGTAAAAAACACCGCTTGACGCCCGCTGCGACGCGGTCCCCGCGACGCACCGACACTGACCGAGCAACGGGTGGAGAGCTTTACGAGAATTCGAGGGATCGCGCGTCAGCCCACCCAGTTAAAGGTGCGATCGCCTCAGCCGCCGATCGACGGTATCGTGATTACCTTGAACCCTGCTCCATCTCGGCTGCGCAGTGCACACAACTTTCGATCGCAGGATCCAGCTCGAGCCGACCGTAAGCTACGGGTTCGCCGCAGTGTACGCACGATCCGTATTCGCCTTTGCCCATGCGCTGCAGCGCTTCGTCAATGCCTCGCAACGAAGCGCGCCTGCGTCTTCTCGCCTCCACAGACATCGCCTGATCCTGAAGTGCATCCATACGCGATAGGCGACCGATACGAGACTGGTCGAGCTCGACCGCCGCGGGGCCAACACCGGAATCATCGAGGCTCAGCAAGTCCCCCCGCATTTCCAGAAGGCGCTGCTTGAACATCGCCAATACCGCTTCATCGTACATTCGTGACTCGTGACGCCGTCAATAATCGCGGATTCTCCGGAGCAGCGATTGTTCCATCCCGCAAACGTCCGCTATGTTCGGTCGATGTCGACAGTATCGCATTTCCAACGCGAATTGACAGCGGGAATCCCCTGCGTTTCGGCTGATGGAGTGTCGTTGATGTCTATTTCTTGATATTCTCGACCGAAGTACCGTATGGCGCTGACTGCGCGAAGGAGCAGAAAGGATGGATTTCAAAGAACGTGCTGACATATCCGCGCGCGCGATCTGTGAAATCTTGCAGGTGGACGTGAACGAGAACACGCGGCGGCAGGTAGCCGAGATCGTCGAAGGCAGCATGCTTGACGCGGTGCTCGAGGACGGAGAACGGTACACCAAGCTGGTCATGCATCACTGCGCCGCGGACCGCGATCTTGCATACAAGATTACCGAGGACATACGTCGGGCGCAGACCGCGCTGGTGACGAATCTGACCAGCATGCGTTGAGGCACGGCGGAGCGATGCTTCGCACGGCCGATCCACCCGGCGGGAGAAGCCCCCCCCGCAGGCGCCCATGAAAACGCGGACCCAGGAACATCCACCTGCATGCGAGCCGCCCTTCAAAACGCTGAAACACGAGCATGTACGAGATCACCCGAATCATCCACATAGACGCCGGACACCGAATTGCGGACCACACCTCCGAATGCCGTCATCTTCACGGTCATCGCTATGAAATCCACGCAACCTGTCAAGCCGCAGCGTTGCGCAGCTCGGGTCCCGAGCGGGGAATGGTGGTCGACTTCGCGGTGGTAAAGGAGGAACTCACAAAACTAATCGCCGACCCCTGCGACCACGGACTCATCGTCGATGCGGAAGATCGGACAATCACCACGATGCTCGGTATCGCGGATGCGGACGTTCAATGGGTAAACCGGAACCAGACGGCGCGGACGGCGTCGAATTCCGCCGGCTTCAAAATCTACCTGACGCCGTTCCCACCCACTTGCGAACATCTGAGCAGACACTGGTATGAGCTCATGTCTGCGGCGCTGCACGCACGCACCAAAGGCCACGTGACGATGAAGAAAGTCCGCGTCTACGAGACCCCGAACAGTTACGCGGATTTTCCCAGCGTGATTACGCCGTCCATTACGGAAAACGATAAGGGAACCGCTTAACAACGGCGCGCACTGCGCGTGGAGCGAAGCCCGTGCCCCCTCGGGGTGCCCGCTGATACGGGGTTCGGATGGCGCGCCGCGAGCCTTGACGCGCTCAACGGTAGACCGGCGGCCGAATCATGAAAGCGAGTGACAGAATGACGAAAACGGCGAACACGACCAGGGTCCATCCTGGAATGGACAAACCGAGGAAGGTCCACAAGACGTCGGCACAGTCACCGCTTCCTTTCAAGACCTTGCTGAAAACCTCGGTTAACGGAAACTGTTCCAGCATGTAACCGAGACCGGGTCCGCATTCGACGGCATCCGGAAAGGACTGTATCCAGACGTGCCGCGCCGCCAAGCCGGCACCGGCCGCCGACAGCGCCAACGCCATGCCGGCGTAGACGCGCCGCCCCCATCCCGCGGGGTTGTGAGCAAAAGCCGCCAGACTGACTACGCCGAGCACGATGATCACGATCCTTTGAAATATACAGAGCGGACAGGGATCGAGTTTCTGCACATGCTGAAGATACAGGGCAAAACCCATGAGTCCGACGCAGGCGACGAAACACGCCGCATAGATGCGTCTCGACGTAATCACGACAGACCCGCCGGTGGTTGCATGGGGAAACCTGTGTTCATCGCCCGTTTCCTGGATTACGATTTGTCGCTCCACGTGGATGCCGCAATCCCCCCCTTGATCATAAGTTAGCGCATACCGCGCCACTTTCCCAATCCGAAACCCCGCATAGGGAGCAACGCACAATTGCAGGTGGATCGCGCTTCGTATAGACACGAGCGGCGCGAAATCGTTCCACCGTCCCAGCGCTGGGAAAAACCTCCCGGGACGACAGATCCGCTCCGGAAAACACGACCGCGCCGGGCTCGCCGATCTGGCGAGTACCGGATCGGCTGTCTACAATGGATTAACAAGACCGTTAACGAGAATTGTAGAAAGGCTGCCGGAACACGCGTCTGGTTCGCTCGTGTCGATGGCAAAGCCATGGAGATATAGTTAAGACTATGCGATCCGGCCCCACGACGCGCCCGATTCGCCGGCAAACCACGATCGCGCTGGTGTGCCTCGCGGTCTCGGGCTGCGGCACGCTGTCGCAGAAGACCACCACTGGGGCCGCACCGCCTGAGACCGTCAGCGCGGAACAACAACGCGTCGAAGCGTCGGTGAAGATCGACAACAAGGTCTACCGAAAAGCGGACACCACGCGCATCGAACAGCTCGAAAAGGAAATCGCGCGCCTCAAATCGGAACTATCCAGAGCGGAAGAGACGCTGGTTGCCGTGGAGTCGGGTCTGCAAAGCGGCTACACGCGCGCCGACGCGGTGTCTTCACTGGCCGAGGCGCAGATCCGGCTGGAACGAACGGCGCGCGCCGCACCCTGGTATGCGGACAAAA
>CAMYIN010000029.1 GCA_947258495.1 uncultured Gammaproteobacteria bacterium | reverse complement strand
GAGATGCGTACGCCGATCGAATCCGGTTGTCCGGACGGATTTCAATACATGCATCCCGTAATGCTCAAGAATTTTGGGCAGTGGAAATATCACGAGCACCCGAAGCCCGGCGTGCTTCGACACGTGGCCGACAGCGGCGACGAGATCTGGACGGTCAAGGCCGGCACGCAGCGCATCTTGGATGTGTTCACGCTGCGCAAGCTGTGTGAAATCGGCGACCAGTTCGCCGACGGCCATGTGCGCTTCACTATCCGCAGCAACATCGAGTACATGGTCGCCGAGGAGTCGAAAGTCGAGCCGTTGATCAAGGCCTTGGAAGAAGCCGGCTTCATAGTAGGCGGCACCGCCAATTCCGTGGCCATGATCTCCCACACCCAGGGGTGGTTGCATTGCGACATCCCCGGCACCGACGCCTCCGGCGTGGTCAAGGCGATGATGGACGAGCTCATCGACGAATTCAAAAACTGCACCATGCCCAACCGCGTGCACATCACCACCTCCTGCTGCCAGATCAACTGCGGGGGGCAGGGCGACATCGCCATCAACGTGCAGCACACCAAGCCGCCGAAGATCAACCACGACCTGGTGGCCAATGTCTGCGAGCGCCCCTCGGTGGTCGCCCGCTGTCCGGTGGCCGCGATCCGCCCGGCGCAGGTCAACGGCAAGCCGACGCTCGAAGTCGACGAGAAAAAGTGCATCTGCTGCGGCGCCTGTTACCCGCCCTGTCCACCGATGCAGATCAACGACCCGGAACACAGCAAGCTGGCGGTCTGGGTAGGCGGCAACCATTCCAACGCGCGCAGCAAGCCCAGCTTTCAGAAACTGGTCGCCGCGGGCGTCCCCAACAACCCGCCGCGCTGGCCGGAGGCGACCGCCATCGTCAAGAACATCCTGCGAACCTACAAAGAGGACGCCAAGGACTGGGAGCGCATCAACGACTGGATCGACCGCATCGGCTGGCCCCGGTTCTTCGAGTTGACTGGGTTGCCGTTCACGAAATACCACATCGACGACTGGCGCGGCTCCCGCAAGAGCCTCAACGCCTCCTCCTACATCCGGCTGTAGGCGGAGTCGGGTATGAAGTTCGGGATCCTGGTCAACGAAGGGCCCTACCAGCATCAGGCCGCAGACACCGCGTTGAACTTCACCAAGGCGGCGCTGCAGAAAGGTCACGAGATCGAACGCGTTTTCTTTTACCACGACGGCGTCAACAACGGTACGCGGTTGACGACACCGCCGCAGGACGATCGCAACATCGTCAAACTCTGGGGCGAGCTGGCGAAGGAACACGATCTGGACCTCGTCGTCTGCGTGGCCGCGGCGCAGCGCCGCGGCATCGTCGATCAGGACGAGGCCAAGCGGCACGGCAAGAATGCCGACAACATCGCCGACGGATTTCGCATTTCCGGTCTCGGCCAGCTGATCGAGATGGGAATCAAATCCGACCGTTTGATGGTATTTGGAGACTGAGGGGCGCAAATGGGAAACGGGGCAAAAAAGTTTATGTACGTGAACCGACGCGCTCCTTACGGAACGATCTACGCGCTCGAGGGTTTGGAAGTGGTGCTGATCGGTGCGGCGTTCGATCAGGATGTCAGCATGGCGTTCGTCGACGACGGCGTGTTTCAGCTGAAGAAGGGGCAGGACACCGGCGAATCCAATATGAAAAACTTCTCGCCGACCTATCACGCGCTGGGTGACTACGAGGTGACCAAGCTCTATGTGGACAGGGAGTCGCTGGGCGAGCGCGGTCTGAGCCAGGACGATCTCATGGAGCTCACCTACGAGGACGAGGACGACGACTACAAAGAGAAACCGTCGATCCGGATCGTGGACCGCAAGGAGCTCATGAAACTCATGGAAGAACAGGACGTGATCTTGAACTTTTAGGCACCTGTGATGCTGCACACAATCAACAAATCGCCCTTCGAAAAGAACAGCTTGGGGACGTGTTTGCGCCTGGCCAAGCCGGGCAGCGACATCCTACTCATCGAGGACGGCGTGTATTCCGTCATCAAGGGGTCCGCTATGGAATCCAAGGTGCGCGAGGCGACAAAAGAGCACACCGTTTACGCGCTGGGTCCCGACCTGAAAGCGCGGGGGATCGAGGAAAATCGATTGATCGAAGGCGTGAAAGTGGTGGGATACGACGGTTTCGTCGAGCTCGCCGCGGACAACGACCGCGTTCAATCCTGGCTATAACTGTCTACCGATCGATATCCATAGGAGACCGAGACAATGGCGTTCGAAATTGAAGGCAAGACCTACGAGACCGACGAAGAGGGCTACTTGGCGAATTTGTCCGACTGGAGCCCGGAAGTCGCCGATTTCATGGCGAAAGAGGACGACTGCGACCTCACCGACAACCACTGGGAGGTGATCAACTTCCTGCGCGAATATTACGAGGAATATCAGATCGCCCCCGCGGTGCGTGTCCTGACCAAGGCCATCGGCAAGCGCCTCGGCAAGGAGAAGGGCAACAGCAAGTACCTCTACGAGTTGTTTCCGTACGGTCCGGCGAAACAGGCCTGTAAGTATGCGGGTCTGCCGAAGCCCACGGGTTGCGTCTAGACGTTTTCCCCCGATGACGGGGGCGGTTCGCTCCCGATTTCGCAACGATACGACGAGGGAAGGCTGAAGCGATGTCGGTCTTATCGGTGATCTACGCGCTGATCTTTTACGCTGCGACCTTGATCATGGTGGCGGGATTGGCCGTGAAGATCTGGCAGTACGCGCGCACTCCGGCCCCCCTGAAGATCCCCACGACCCCGGCGCCGACGACGGCCGCGGGCGTCGGCGCGCGCATGTTCCGCGAGGTGGTGTTCTTCGAGAGCCTGTTCAAGGGCAGCAAGTGGAGCTGGCTATTCGGCTGGTTGTTTCATTTCGGCCTGCTCGTGGTGCTGGTGCGCCATCTGCGCTACTTCACCGAGCCCCTGTGGTGGATTTCCGCGCTGGTGCAGGATATCGGCGTCTACATGGGTTTCGCCATGCTCCTGGGCTTGGCCGGATTGCTGGTGCGTCGCTCTGTGGTGGACCGGCTGCGATATATTTCAGCGCCTTCGGATTACCTCATGCTGGGCCTGCTCATCGCCATCGGCGGTAGCGGCCTGCTGATGAAATACGTGACGCGCACCGACATCGTGGCGGTGAAGGCCTTTTTCCTCGGTCTCATGCGCTTCGACTGGCAGCCACTGCCGACGGACGCCATGCTGTTGATCCATCTCACTCTGGTGGCGGCGTTGATGATCATTTTTCCGTTCAGCAAGTTGCTGCACGCGCCGGGATTGTTTTTCAGTCCGACACGCAATCAGGCAGACGACCCCCGGGAACATCGACACGTCGCCCCTTGGGCGGCCAAGCTCGACGCGACACGAGCGCCGGGTAACTGAACACGCAGCGGGCGTGCACGAGTAGCGACATGGCAAAGGAACAGTTCGAAACGCCGAAATTCCGCGATATCCCGATCGTGCCGGCGATCGACCCCGGCGCTATGGCCCACAGCAAGCCCTTCATCGCCAAGCCGGAGCACCAGGAACCGCTCGGTTTTCCCGGGGAACTGGTGGAGAACTGGAAAGAAAAGGCCATCGACAAGATGGGCGAATTGCTCGGCAAGTATCGCTCGCTGCAGGTGTTCCTCGACGCCTGCGTGAAGTGCGGCGCCTGTACCGACAAGTGCCATTACTACATAGGCACCGCCGACCCCAAGAACATGCCGGTGGCGCGCCAGGACCTGCTGCGCAAGGTGTATCGCCGTTACTTCACCCTCCCCGGCAAGTACTTTCCCAAGCTCGTCGGCGCCGTCGATCTCACCGAAGAGGTGCTGGAAGACTGGTACCGCTACTATCACCAATGCTCGGAATGCCGGCGCTGCTCGGTGTACTGCCCCTACGGCATCGACACCGCCGAGATCACCATGGCCGGGCGCGAGATCCTGGACCACGTCGGCATCGGCCAGAAGTATTCCAACGAGATCATCGCCAAGGTGCACAAGATCGGGAACAACCTCGGGCTTCCGGAACCCGCGCTGGCGGACACGCTCGAGGGCCTGGAGGAGGAGGTCAAGGAGGACACCGACGTGGACGTGAAGTATCCGCTCGATCAGGAGGGCGCGGAAGTACTGCTGGTGACGCCGTCGGCGGACTTCTTCGCCGAACCCCACGTGGATGGCCTCATCGGTTACGGCAAGGTGTTTCATCAGGCCGGCATCAGCTGGACCCTGAGCTCCTACGCGTCGGAGGCCGCCAATTTCGGCATCTTCATCGGCAACTACGAGAACATGCAGAAGGTCGCCATGCGCATCCGCCAGGCCGCCCTCGATCTCGGCGTCAAGCGCATCGTGGTCGGAGAATGCGGCCACGCCTGGCGCGTCGCCTACAGCTTCTGGAACACGCTCATCGGACCCTTCGACTTCCTCGACCCCAACTATCCGGTGCCGCAGCACATCTGCGAATTCACCTACGATCTGCTGCAGAAGGGCGCGTTGCGACTGGACAAGGAAGCCAACGACGACAAGGTCGTGACCTTCCACGACTCGTGCAACGTCTCCCGCGCGTCGCGCATGGGCCCCATGCCGGGCGGCCAATTCATCATTCCCCGGGAGGTCATCAAGGCGGCTTGCAATCGTTACGTGGACATGGCGCCGGAGACCATCCACGAAAACACCTTCTGTTGCGGCGGCGGCGGCGGTCTGTTGACCGACGATTTGATGGAGCTGCGCGTGAAGGGCGCGTTGCCCCGCATGGAGGCCTTGAAACAAGTGATCGACGAGGACGGCGTGACGCACATGGCGGCCATATGCGCGATCTGCAAGAGCCAGTTCACCAAGGTTCTGCCCTATTACGGCATGGGCATGGACATGATCGTCAGCCTGCACCAGTTGGTGGGCGAGGCAGTGGTGCTGGGCGCTGAACATTAGCGATTAGGCACAACGACGTTATTCGAAATTGGAGATGTAATATGGCAACCTCTCAAGACGAGATGAAACAAAGTCTGACGTTTCGTGCGTTTAAAGACGGTGAGCACGAGATCACCGACTGGCAGAGCGCGATATTCGAGGGTGATCACTCGCACAAGTGCCCGACCTACGTGCATCGGACACCGCCGTGCCAGGGAAGCTGCCCCTCGGGGGAGGACATCCGCGGCTGGCTGCAGATCGTTCGCGGCATGGAACGCCCGCCCGAGGGAATGAGCATGCAGGAATATGCCTTCCAGCGCTCGACGGACGCCAATCCGTTTCCCTCCATGATGGGCCGCGTGTGCCCGGCGCCGTGTGAGGACGGCTGCAACCGCAACAACGTGGAAGATTTCGTCGGCATCAACTCCGTGGAACAGTACATCGGCGATACCGCGTTCGAAAAAGGTTTCAAGTTCCAGGCGCCGCCGCCGCTGACCGGTAGGCGTGTGGCCATAGTCGGCGGCGGTCCCGCCGGCCTCGCGGCCGCCTACCAGCTGCGCCGCCGGGGTCACGCGTCCACCATCATCGAGGCGCACGAAGAGCTCGGCGGCATGTTCCGCTACGGCATCCCCGGCTATCGCACGCCGCGCGATCACCTGAATCACGAGATTCAACGCATCCTCGATCTCGGCGATATCGAGGTGCGCCTCAACACACGGGTGGGACGGGACCTCTCGGTGGAAGAACTGGAGAAAGAATTCGACGCCGTGTTGTGGGCCATCGGCTGCCAGAGCGGACGCGGGCTGCCGGTGCCCGGCGGTGACGCCCCCAACTGTGTCAGCGGGGTGAAGTTTCTGGAGGCCTTCAACAAAGGCAAGCTCCAGGTGACGACCGACAAGGTCGTGTGTATCGGCGGCGGAGACACCTCCATCGACGTCGTCTCCGTGGCGCGCCGCCTCGGCCGCATCACCGCGTTCAATCCGAAGGATCGGCCCGAGGAGGTCATAGGTGGCTATGTCGCCCACGACTCCGCCATGGCCGCCGCGCGCGAGGGTGCGGAGGTGACCCTGACCGCGTTGTTCAAACGTGAGCAAATGACGGCGGCGGAACACGAGATCGAGGACGCCCTGCACGAGGGCGTCAGGATCTTGAACGGCGTCATGCCCGTGGAGGTGCTGCTCGCGGACGACGGACGCGCCGTGGGATTGAGGATGGCCGAGTGCGCGGTGGACGACAAGGGCATTCCCACCCCGATCGAAAACACCGAGTTCGAGCTCGAGGCCGACCTCATCGTCTCGGCCATCGGCCAGGGCGGCGACCTCACCGGTGTCGAGGAGCTGGGCAACGAGCGGCAGCTCATGGATGCCGATAAGTATTACCAGATTCCGAATCGACCCGGCCATTTCGTCGCCGGCGACATCATCCGGCCCCATCTGCTGACGACCGCAATCGGGCAGGCGTCGATCGCCGCGGAAAGCATCGATAATTACCTCAATGCGCGGGAGCAGCACAAGCGGCCGAAGGTGGACGTGCATCACTTCAACCTACTGGCGAAGCTGAACGAAGCGGGGTTGTCCCCCAGCGACTACGATCACACCCAGCATTGGGGGACGTCGTCCGCGGATTTCGCGGTGCACAACTTCGAAGACCGCTCCGCGCACGAGATCATATCGGCGGACAAGCTGCATCTGGCGCACTTCGAGTACACGCCGCGGCACAAGCGCGCGGCCACGGTGCCGAGCAGCGAGGAGGTGTTGGGGCACTTCGCGGAGCGCCACCACGGCTTGAGCGAGGACCAGGCGGTGGAGGAGGCGACGCGCTGCATGAGCTGCGGCATGTGCTTCGAGTGCGACAACTGCGTCATTTTCTGCCCCCAGGACGCCGTGTTCCGCGTCAAAAAGGACAAGTCCACCACCGGCCGCTACGTGGATACCGATTACACCCGCTGTATCGGCTGCCATATCTGCGCCGAGGTGTGTCCCACCGGCTACATCGAAATGGGCATGGGCGAGTAACACCGATGCGATGGTGCGCGATTCTGCTTCCGGCAATGCTTTACGCTGCGGTGGCGGCGGCGGAGGTCCCGGTGCCGTCTCCCCCCCGCGGCGACGGCGCGCAGTGCGTGGAGCCGACGGAGGTGATGCGGCGCGATCACATGAAATTTCTCATGCATCAACGCGACGAAACCATGCATCGCGGGATTCGCACCACAAAGCACAGTCTCGTGGAGTGCCTCAGCTGTCATACGCGCAAGGACGACGAGGGCAGATTCGTGTCCATTAACGCCCCGGGGGAGTTCTGTCAGGAGTGCCACGCCTACTCCGGCGTGACCATGGATTGCTTCGGTTGCCACGCCACCACCCCGCGCCAGCCGACTTCACGGTCGGCGCAGTCCCTCGGTCGCCTGCTGAGCGACACGTCGTTCCGCCTGCACATCCAGCCTTGAGCGGGTAACGCCAGATGCCAGCAACGAAACGCGGAACGCAGATCAACGAAAACCGGCGCCGGTGGCTCGGCGGCGCCGGCGCCGCGGCGACCGTGCTCACCCTGGCGCCCGGCGTACGGCTGCTGGACCTGGCGCTCGCGCGCAGCGAGGAGGAGCCGGTGTCGGAACGGGTGCGCTGGGGCATGCTGGTGGACAGCACGAAATGCGCCCAGGGGTGCACCGATTGCGTCGACGCCTGCAGCGACGAGCACGGGCTGACCGGCATGGGCCGGCCGCAGACCGACGCGCAGTACATCCGAAAGCTGGACCTCAAGGATAAGACCACCGGCAAGGCCTACTCGCTGCCGCTCATGTGCCAGCACTGCGAGACGCCCCCGTGTGTCGATGTCTGCCCCACGGGCGCCTCGTTCCGGCGCGCAGACGGTATCGTCCTGGTGGACAAGCACATCTGCATCGGCTGCCGCTACTGCATGATGGCCTGCCCGTACAAGGCGCGCTCCTTCGTGCACGAGGATCTGACCAGTCAGGTGCCGGAGACGCCGCGCGGCAAGGGCACCGTGGAGAGCTGCAATTTCTGCGTCCACCGCGTGGACCGCGACCGCGAGCCGGCCTGCGTGGAGGCCTGTGCGCAAGCCGGGCACAACGCCCTGGTTTTCGGCGACCTCAACGACGCGGACGGTGCACTCGCGCGGAAGTTGGAAGAACTGCCGTCACGGCAGATACGGGAAGACCTGGGCCTCAACACCGGCGTCCGCTACCACGGGGTGTGAGCCACGATGGAGCACGACACAGCCATGACCTCGGTACGCTATCAGACTCTGGACGGCCAAAGCGTCGGTTACTGGGCGCTGCTCGCCCTGCTTGCCTTGCTGGTCGCCGTTGGATACGCCGCCGCGCACTACATGGAGGTGCAGGGTCATCACGTCACCGGCATGACCAATCAGATCGTGTGGGGGACGCCGCACGTGTTCGCAGTCTTCCTCATCGTCGCGGCGTCCGGCATCCTCAACGTGGCGTCGCTGTCGTCGGTGTTCGGCAAGTACGACTACAAGCCCCTCGCGCGCTTGTCGGCGCTGCTTTCCATGTCCCTTCTCGTGGGAGGATTGATCGTCCTGGTGCTGGATCTGGGTAGACCGGACCGTTTGATCGTCGCCATGACGTATTACAACTTCAAGTCCATCTTCGCCTGGAACATATTCCTCTACATCGGTTTCCTGCTGGTGGTCGCGGTCTACCTGTGGATGATGTTCGAGCCGAGAATGAATCGATACAGCAAACCCGCCGGGTTCACTGCGTTCATCTGGCGCTTCGTGCTCACCACCGGTACCGGATCGATATTCGGGTTTCTGGTCGCGCGCCAGGCGTATGACGCGGCGATCATGGCGCCGCTGTTCATCATCATGTCGCTGTCGTTCGGCACCGCCATATTCCTGCTCGTGTTGCTGGCCTCGTTCGACTGGAGCGGGCGTCCCGTCGGCGACGATATTCTCCGCCGGCTGAAGAACCTGCTGGGTATCTTCGTCGCGGCGGTGCTGTACATGACCATGGTCTATCACTTGACGAATCTGTACGCCACCGAGCATCACGCGGTCGAACGTTTCCTGCTTGTGGACGGCGGCGTCTACACCCTGGTTTTCTGGTTGCTGCAGATCCTCGCAGGCGGCGTTGTTCCGCTGGTGCTGTTGTTTGCGCCGCAATTCGGGCAATCCCGCGCTTCGCTGGTGACGGCTGCGGTGCTGGTGATCGTCGGCGGTCTGGCGCAGATCTACGTGATCATCATCGGCGCGCAGGCCTTCCCCCTGATGATGTTCCCGGGCATGGAAGTGAGCAGCACATTCTACGACGGCGTCGTCAACGAGTACGCGCCCAGCGTGCCGGAAATCCTCCTCGGTCTCGGGGGCATAGCGTTGTCCCTCTTGGTCGCCGTGGTCGCGATGCGCGTACTCCCGTTTCTTCCGGAGCGCGCGGGCAAGCCGACGCCGGTATCGGCGGCGGAGCCCACGCCCGCAGAAGCGGCGGGCTAGGCCGGCAACGCCGGGTTCGCTCTGCGGACGATCCCGGCCCCAGATGCTTCGACATGGCCCCCCTGTACATCGCCGCGGCGCACAAGTCCTCCGGAAAGACCACGGTGTCGCTGGGTCTGTGCGCGGCGCTCACAGCGGCCGGCCACGCTGTGCAGCCCTTCAAGAAGGGACCGGACTATATTGATCCCATCTGGCTGAGCCTGGCCGCGGGCCGCGCGTGTTTTAATCTGGATTTCAATACCATGACGGAGCAGCAGATGCTCGACCTGGCCGCGTCGCGCGCGTCGGGCGCCGGTATCGCAGTCATAGAGGGGAACAAGGGCCTGTTTGACGGATTGGATGTGCACGGCAGGGACAGCAACGCCGCGCTGGCGAAACTGTTCCGTGCGCCGGTTATCTTGGTCATAGACACCCGCGGAATGACACGCGGTATTGCGCCGCTGGTGCACGGTTATCGATCGTTCGATAAATCGGTGAATATCGCCGCGGTCGTTCTCAATCGAGTTGGCGGTAGCCGCCACGAGGCCAAGCTTCGGGCGGCCCTCACCGAATACACCGATGTGCCCGTGGTGGGCGTGATTCATGAAGACGAATTGCCTTCCATCGAAGAACGGCACCTGGGTTTGGTTCCCGCGAACGAGGCACATCGGGCTAAAGACAGGATCGACGGAATTGGTGCCGCCATTGGTGCCGGGATCGACCTCGCGGCGGTCGTGCGAATCGCAGAGCGGGCGCCGCCGCTGCCGACCTCGCGCGCGGCGCCGGCCGCGCCCGCGCCCGCGGGAGTGCGTGTCGGCATTCCCAAAGACGCCGCGTTCGGGTTCTATTACGCCGACGATTTGGAGAGCATGGAGCGCACCGGAGCCGAGCTGGTGTTTTTCGACAGCCTGCGGGACCGTGCCTTGCCGGAGGTTCACGGTCTGTTCATCGGCGGCGGCTTTCCGGAGACACAAATGCAGTCCTTGCAGGACAACGAAGCGTTGCGCAGCGACGTTTTGCGCTTTATTGAACAGGGAGGGCCCGTTTACGCGGAGTGCGGTGGGCTGATGTACCTGGCGCGGCGCCTGACCTGGCGCCGCCGGACTTGTGCCATGGTCGGCGCGCTTCCGCTCGATATCGTCATGCAGGATCGCCCGGTAGGGAAAGGCTACGTCGAATTGAGCGAAACCGGGCGCTCGCCCTGGGGGTCCATTATTCGCGGAGGGAGCAGACGCATACCCGCGCATGAATTCCATTATTCGCGGGTGGAGACGTTTGATGGTGGATTGGATTTCGCCTACAGGGTGGAGCGCGGATACGGTATCGATGGTAATTTCGACGGCCTGATATATCGAAACGTCGTCGCCAGCTACGCCCATCTGCGAAACGTCGACCCGGTTCGCTGGGTCGAACGCTTCGTTGATTTTGTCAGACGATCGGCCAACGAAGGCGAAACACTGAGGGTAGAAATATGAACATCACCGTGACGCAGGCGGCCGCGGACCAGATTGCGCTGGCCGCAGAGCAGGGACGCATGGAAGGGCTGGCGCTGCGCATCGCCGCGAAACGCCAACAAGACGGTTCCATTGAGTACGCCATGGGCTTCGACGACGCGGCTGAAGACGATGAACGGTTGCAGGTGCTGGGGGTCAGCCTCGTGGTAGCGCCTGCCAGCGTCGAGATGCTGGAGGGGATGACTCTGGATTTCGTCGAACTAGAGCCTGGCAGCAATCAATTCATCTTCCTCAATCCCAACGATCCGCATTACATCCCCCCCAAGTCCTGAAGCGCGCTGCGGCATAGAAACGCTGACGCCGTTATTTTTCAGCGGCGACGTTATAATCGACCTACGAGTAGCGTCATCTGTTGCTGCGATGCAGCATTTGATCGCCGCTAACTGGGGCGAAGAGTCACGTGCGCAAAGTTCTTCAAATACGCCGGGCGGGGTGGACCGCGGGACTTGTCGGAGTATCGGCCGGTCTACTGTTGAGCGGTTATTTCATGACCGCGCGACCGGAGCACGCCTCATTCCTGTGGCTGCTGCAAATCGCGACCCTGATCGCCGGCGCGGTTCTCGTATGGCGGATGGGCCGCGCCGATGGGACGCCGGCCCTCGGTGCCGAGGGAGACGGCAACGCCTCGATGCACAAGGTCGGGTCCGCGGACCGGTCCGCCCCCGTCCCTGCCGGGCCCTCATCCGAGCCGCTCACCCCCCTCGTTCAGCGGCTCAAGGCGACGGTCAATCGGTTCGATACGCGGTACCGCAGACACGTCGAGGATGGCACCGAACGTACGGCGCGCGATACCCGCTCCTTGAAGCTGCTTTACGACGTGGCCGCGAGCATTAATGTTTCGCGCGACCTCGACGATCTGCTCGCACGCTCGATCCGTGTCTTGAAGGAAGTGGTCGGTGCCCATGCGGCGAGCGTCCGCCTGGTAGAGGGAGATGACCACCTGCGCATGGTCGCCACCCTGGGTAGCGATGAAGAGTTGATCGAGTTGAAACAGAAGTATACCAAGAGCGTACATACCATCGATACGGGGGAGCATGGAGGCCTGGAGGAAGTGGCGTTTTTCAAGCACCTCGGACTGATCTCCGTACCGCTTCCCTATCGCGATCGTACCCACGGCGTCATAGATTTGTATTTGGACGAGCACGAGATCCTGGAAAACCCGGACTTGAAAGAATTATTGACGAGCGTCGGGCGCCATCTGGGGATGGCGATCGAACGGCACGGTCTGGATCACGAACGCGAACGTTTGTCCCGCATGGAGGAAAGGACCCGTATGGCGCACGAGCTGCATGACTCGCTGGCACAGACGCTCGCCAGTCTGCGTTTTCAGGTGCGTGTTCTGGATGAGACTCTGCACCAACAAGACGAACCGGCGATCTGGCAGGAAATGGAGCGGGTGGAGAATTGTCTTGATGAAGCGCATATCGAATTGCGCGAATTGATCAGTCGATTTCGTGCGCCCATCGATCAGGTCGACCTCGTCTCCGCGGTGGAAAAGGTGATAACGCGTTTCAAGCAGAAGACCGGGATCCCCACCTTCCTACAGAACGAGTGGACGAGCGAGGAATTGCCGCGCGAGATTCAACGTCAGGTGATCAGGATAGTACAAGAGGCCTTGGCGAACGCCCGCAAGCACAGCGGCGCCCGGGCGATCCGGGTGATGCTCCGCAGCTCGGCCGATAACGAGCACCGCGTGTTGATCGAAGATGACGGTGTTGGCATCATGAAAGACAAGGAGCCGGGGCGTGCGGGAGAGCATATCGGCTTGACCGTCATGCGCGAGCGAGCGCACTACCTTGGGGGGGAGCTCAAGGTCGAGAGCGAAGCCAACGAAGGCACCAGAGTGCTGTTGATATTTCGCTATCCGCCTGCGACCGGTGAGATGTCCACGAAAACCGCTATATCTTAGACGATGAAAGTATTGCTGATCGACGACCACGCCTTGTTTCGAGTCGGGCTCGAAGGGCTGCTGGAACATCGCGGAATCGAGGTGGCGGCGACTGTGGGCGATGGTGAACGCGGCTTGCGCGCAGCCGAAGAGCTGGACGTGGACATCATTCTGCTGGATCTGCGCATGCCCAAACTGGGGGGCTTGGAGGTGTTGAAGCGCCTGCGGGAGCGGAACGTCAAAGCCCCTGTGGTGATGCTGACGACGAGCAGCGATGAGCAGGACTTGCTCGAATCGTTGCGCTGCGGGGCACAAGGCTACCTGTTGAAGGAAATGGAACCGGACGATCTGGTCGTGGCCCTCCGCGATGTGGTCGCCGGCAAAACAGTGGTCGCCCCGGGATTGACCGATGTACTGGCGAAGATCGTGCGTCAGGGTGATATGGAGAGCGGCGGCAAGCAGGCGTCTCCGTTCGACAATCTAACCCCCCGCGAGCGGGAAATTCTCTGTCACCTGTCCGAGGGTCAAAGCAACAAAGTGATCGCGCGCAATCTGGGAATCTCCGACGGCACCGTCAAACTGCACGTCAAATCCATACTGCGGAAATTGGACGTGCATTCGAGGGTTGAGGCCGCGGTGATGGCCGTGGAGCGGGGCTTGTCCCCCAAGTCCTGAATGCCGGTGGTAAGGCACCCGAAAGAGTGGTGGCGCCGGGACGAGGCGGAACGAATGCGATAGTAACTGCTGAGGAGTGAGCGATGTCAAAGCTACCGGAAATTCCCGATGTCCAGAGGGTTGAAATCGAGGCCGCCGTCTACCGCAAGTTGATCCAGCACTTACGCAAGTATCCGGAAGTGCAGAACATAGATCTCATGAATCTCGCCTATTTCTGTCGTAACTGCCTTTCAAAGTGGTACCGCTCGGAGGCGGCGGATCGGGGTATCGACATCGATTACGACCAGGCGCGAGAGATCGTCTATGGCATGCGCTACGCGGAATACAAGCGGCAATACGCGGAAGAGGCCGCGCCGGAGCAGTTGGCAGACTTCGAGACTGCCCGGCACAAGGCGACCGAATGATCCGGCGGCAACCTGAGCCTGCGGGTGTGAAGGCAGAAACATCGAAACCACTGATCGGCGACGACCAGCTGCTGCGTTACAGTCGGCAGATTTTCCTTCCGGAGATCGATGTTGAGGGCCAGCAGCGGCTGCTGAACTCCCGTGTGTTGGTGCTGGGCCTCGGCGGCTTGGGATCGCCGATTTCCATGTATCTCGCATCCAGCGGCGTCGGCCAACTGGTGTTGGTCGATCCGGATGAGGTCGACCTCTCCAATCTGCAACGCCAGATCGTGCATAGTACGGATCGCCTGGGAATGAAGAAGGTGGCCTCCGCGAAACAGACATTGAAAGCGATGAATCCCGATGTCGAGGTAGTCACGCTGGACAGCAAGCTCAGCGAGACCGAATTGATACAGCAAGCGCGTAACGTGGACGTCGTCGTGGACGGAACCGACAATTTCCGGGCGCGATTCTCCATCAACAGGGCCTGCCAGGCGGCGCGCACGCCCCTGGTATCCGGCGCCGTCGTGCGTATGGAGGGCCAGATTTCGGTATATCTTTTCGAGGAAGGCAGGGGTCCGTGTTATAACTGTCTCTATCAGGAGGACGTCGCGCCTGCGGATTCGCGGCGCCAATCGAGTTGGCAGAACTGCTCCGAGACCGGGGTGCTGGGCTCGGTGGCGGGTATCATCGGATGCATCCAGGCCACGGAAGTGATCAAGCTGCTTCTGCGCATCGGCCAGTCGCTGAGCGGTCGGCTCCTGCTGCTGGATGCCCGCACCATGGAATGGAACACGATTCGCCTGCAAAGAGATCCCGAATGCAAAGTATGTGGACGAGGGTAAGGAGAGCACATTCATAGTTGAATAACTGTCACCAAGAGAGCGGTTCCGGTTAGTCCGTGTACAACAGACCACGCAATCAAAACTGCGGCGACGCCACCGCTGTCTGAACCAAAAACCACCGGAAAGGAGGAAAGCATGCTGCAAGCGTTAAAGCTAGAGCCGGAGAAGTGTACGGGTTGTCTGCAATGCGAGATGGCCTGTTCCTACGAGAACGAGGGGGTATTCAACCCCGCCAAATCCCGTATCAAGGTGTTTGCGTTTCACGACGAGGGCCGGTTCGCGCCGTATACCTGCACCCAGTGCGACCAGGCGTGGTGCATGCACGCGTGCCCGGTGGAGGCGATCGTGGTGAACGCCGCCACCGGGGCGAAGGAGGTGCTGGAGAGCGTCTGCGTGGGCTGCAAGGTCTGCACCATCGCCTGCCCCTTCGGCACCGTCAACTACAGTCACGACAGCGGCAAGGTTATAAAATGCGACCTGTGCGGCGGTGATCCCTGGTGCGCCAAGGCCTGCCCCACCGGCGCCATCACCTACGTAGCGAGCGACGACACCGGCCTGGAGCGGATGCGCGCGTGGGCGCAGCAGGGGCTGCCGTCGGCGGCGAGTTTTGCCGCGCCGACGGAGAAGGCGGTGCAAACCTACAACCGGGCATCCTAAGGAGGACCGCGATATGGCATGGGCAAACAAAGTCTTACGCGTGAATCTGAGTGACGGGACCGTCACCGACGAGCCTTTAAATATGGATTGGGCGCGGCAGTATCTGGGCCAGCGCGGCCTGGCGTCGAAATATCTGGTGGAGGAGATCGATCCGAAATGTGACCCGTTGGGGCCGGAGAACAAACTGATCATGACCACCGGGCCGTTGACCGGGACCATGGCCTCGACCGGCGGGCGCTATTCGGTGGTGTGCAAGAGCCCGCTGACGGGCGCCATTGCCTGCTCCAATTCCGGCGGCTATATCGGCGCGGAGCTGAAGAACGCGGGCTGGGACATGGTGATCTTTGAGGGCAAGTCCCCGCGGCCGGTGTATCTGTACATCGAGAACGACCACGCCGAGCTTTTGGACGCGGCGGCGATCTGGGGCAAGTCGGCGTGGGAGACCGACAAGATCCTGCATCGAACGCACCAGGACCCCCAGCTCCGCATCGCCTGCGTGGGGCGCTCGGCGGAGGCCGGCTGCTTTTACGCCGGGGTGATCAACGACCTGCACCGCGCCGCCGGGCGCTCGGGTGTGGGCACGGTGATGGCCGCGAAGAACTTGAAGGCGCTGGCGTGCCGCGGCACCCGGGGCGTGGGCAACATCAAGGATCCGCTGCGTTTCCTGCAGGCCACGGAGGAAGGCAAGCGGGTGTTGCGGGAGAACGCGGTGACCGGTCAGGGGCTGCCGCAGTACGGCACCCAGGTGTTGATGAACGTGATCAACGAGGCCGGGGCGATGCCGACGCGGAACATGCGCGAGACCCAGTTCGAGGGGGCACACAGCATCTCCGGGGAGGCCATGCACGAGCCGCGCAAGTCGGACGGGCGGCCGAATCTGACCGCCAACGCGGCGTGTTTCGCCTGCACCATCGCCTGCGGGCGGATCTCGACCGTGGACAAGGAGCACTACACCATTCAGAACAAGCCCCAGTACTGGGGCAATTCCGGCGGGCTGGAGTACGAGGCGGCCTGGGCCTTGGGCTCGGACACCGGCGTGGACGACCTGGACGCGCTCACCTACGCCAATTTCGTCTGCAACGAGGACGGCTTCGATCCGATCTCCTTCGGTGCCACGGTGGCGGCGGCGATGGAGCTGTACGATCTGGGATTGATCACCCAGGCGCAGACCGACGGCATCGAGTTCAAGTTCGGCTCGGCCGAGGCCCTGACGCAGGCGGCGGAGCTGGTGGCCAAAGGCGAGGGCTTCGGCAAGGACCTGGGCCTGGGCTCCAAGCGCCTGTGCGAGAAATACGGGCGTCCGGAGCTGTCCATGACGGTCAAGGGCCAGGAATTCCCCGCCTACGACCCGCGCGGCATCCAGGGCATGGGGCTGGCGTATGCCACCGCCAACCGCGGCGCGTGCCATTTGCGCGGCTACACTGTGGCCTCGGAGATTCTGGGCATCCCGGAGAAGACCGATCCCTTGTCCACCGAGGGCAAGCCGGAGCTGGTGAAGGCGTTTCAGGACGCTACTGCGGCCTTCGACTCCTCCGGCCTGTGCCTGTTCACGTCCTTTGCCTGGACCCTGGACGACGTCGCGCCGCAGCTGGACGCGGCCTGCGAGGGCGAGTGGAGCGCGGAGAAACTGCTGGAAGTGGGCGAACGCGTGTGGAACCTGGAGCGGCAGTTCAATCTCACCGCCGGGCTCACGAGCAAGGACGACACCCTGCCCAAACGCCTGCTCGAGGAGGGCGCCAACGTCGGGCCCGCCCAGGGCAAAGTCAACGAGCTGGGCAAAATGTTGCCGCATTACTACGAAGTTCGAGGCTGGGACAGCGACGGCGTGCCAACGTCCGAAACCCGGCAGCGATTGGGACTGGCTTAGGAGGTGATGGCATGCAACACATAGTTATTGGCGCCGGTCCCGCCGGCGTGGTTGCGGTCGAGCAGTTGCGCAAATTGAATCCCGAGAGTGCGATTACCCTCGTCGGGGACGAGCCGGAACCGCCGTACTCGCGCATGGCGATCCCTTATTACCTCATCAAGCAGATCGACGAGCAAGGCACCCATTTGCGCAAAGACGCCGACCACTTTGACAAGCTTGGCATCCAGATTCAGCAACAACAGGTCACCGCAGTGGATGCGGGGGCGAAGTCGGTGACGCTTTCGAACGGGACCACTATGCCTTACGACAATCTGTTGATCGCCACGGGTGCCAGACCGGTCACGCCGATGATCCCCGGAGTCGAGTCGGAGGGCGTCTATCCCTGCTGGACCCTGTCGGACGCGCGCAACATTGTTCGCCTGGCACAATCCGGTAAAGCCATCGTCCTGATCGGCGCCGGATTCATCGGTTGTATCATCCTCGAAGCGTTGGCGACGAGCGGCGCGGATGTTACCGTGGTGGAGGTCGAAGACCGCATGGTGTCTCGGATGTTGAACGACACCGCCGGCAACATGCTCAAGCAATGGTGTCAGGAACGCAACGTAAACGTACTCACCGCGACAAAGGTGGAGGCGATAGAGCGCGGCAGCGGGGATCGACCGCTGCGCGTTGTCTGCGACAACGGAAACGCCATCGACGCCGATCTCGTCATCACCGCAACGGGGGTGCGGTCGAATTCTGACTTCCTCAATGGCAGCGGCGTAAACGTAGACCAAGGCGTGCTCGTGAATGAGTATCTGCAAAGCAGCGTCGAACACGTCTACGCCGCGGGAGATGTTGCGCAAGGTAAGGATTTTTCCACCGGTGGGTTCAATGTCCAGGCTATTCAGCCCACTGCGGTCGAACATGGCAGGATCGCCGCGCACAATATGGCGAAAGGTCATCAACACCGCCATCGCGGCAGCGTTAACATGAACGTGCTGGACACGTTGGGGCTGATCACTTCCTCGTTTGCCCTGTGGATGGGCGCGGACGGCGGCGATAGTGCGGAGGTTTGTGAGCGAGAACGTTATCGATACGTGAACCTCCAGTTCAAAGATGACGTGCTCATAGGCGCCTCGACTCTGGGTCTCACTGAACACGTCGGTGTCCTGCGGGGGCTGATCGAGAGCAAGCTGCGGCTCAACGGGTGGAAGAAAAAGCTTCAGCAGGATCCGACTCGGATCATGGAGGCATATCTCGCGTGCACGCAGGCCGTGGGGCACAACGCGCATGTGTTATGAAGATCACGTTGAAGTTGTTCGCCACTTTGGGTGACCTGCTGCCGCAGGGGGCGAGCGCCAATGCCGTGGAAGTCGAGGTGCGCGACGGTTGCACCCCCAACGAAATCATTGATCGGTATCAGGTGCCCAGGGAGTTGGCCCACCTTTTGCTTTTGAACGGAGTATTCGTTGATAAGTCGAACCGGGACAAGCCGATCGTTCACGCCGGCGATACCGTTGCCGTATGGCCGCCGGTGGCAGGAGGTTAACGTGTGTTGTGACGCGCCGAAGGACATTACGCGGCGTGTGGTCAAGGACATGTCGCTTTCGCACGCGGATTTCTTCCGCGTGCTGCCCGGCATCGTAAACGCCGCGGCCTACGACACCCATGGAAACGTGGTGCGGATCCATAAGGGTCGGAGTTCGATCGAGATCCGCTTGTCTGCAGAGCACAGCCGACGGCTGTCCGCGCTGCGTCTGCCGTCAACGCGGGTGGAACTCCTGTTTCATAACTGCACGGACGAGACGGTGGCGGAGTTTCTGGCCAATTTCGATTTGCGCTTTCGGCGCGGAGGCGGTTAAATCGTAGCACCCATGTTGTTGCCGAGCTATCGATGAAGAACGAGACGGTGCAAGACAGACTGGCGCGTCCGCTGCGTGATCTGCGCATCTCGGTAACGGACCGCTGTAATTTCCGTTGTATCTACTGCATGCCTCGACACAAATTCGGCGCCCGGCACCAGTTCCTGCCGCGACGGGAGTTGCTCAGCTACGAGGAGATTGCGCGGGTGGCCCGCGCCTTCGTCGCCTTGGGGGTACGAAAGCTGCGCATCACCGGCGGCGAGCCATTGGTTCGTCACGAACTGGAACGGTTGGTGCGTTATCTCGCCGAGATCCCCGGCGCTGCCGACTTGAGCTTGACGACCAACGCCTCGCGCTTGACGCCGGAAAAAGCTCGTATATTAAGAAACGCAGGGCTTCAACGAATCACCGTCAGCCTGGACGCGCTGGATGACCGCACTTTCATGGCGATCAACGACGTCGGCGTCCCGGTGGCCCAGGTGCTGGAGGGTATCGAAAACGCCGAGGCAGCAGGTCTGGCGCCGATCAAGGTGAACATGGTCGTAAAGCGCGGTGTCAACGAGCACAGCATTCTGCCCATGGCGCGCTTTTTCCACGGAACCGGCCACATTCTCCGGTTTATCGAATACATGGACGTAGGTCAGTCGAACGGTTGGCGCTTGAACGACGTGTTTCCTGGGAGTGAGATCGTGGAGAAGATCCATGCCGAACTTCCTATCGAACCGGTAGACCCCAACTATCCCGGCGAGGTCGCGAAACGCTGGCGCTACCTGGACGGTGGCGGCGAAATCGGCGTCATATCTTCGGTAACGCAACCGTTCTGCGGCAGCTGCGCTCGCGCCCGGTTATCTGCGAAGGGCACGCTCTATACCTGTCTTTTCGCTACTTCCGGATATGATCTCCGCCATCAGATCCGCGAGGCGCGCGCTTCCGACGAGCAACTCAGGCGTTATCTGACGTCTCTTTGGCGGAAGCGCCAGGATCGTTACTCTCAGATCCGGGCGGACAACACCATCCAGTTGCCGAAGATCGAGATGTCTTACATCGGCGGTTGATCGCAAGCCGCCTCGGTTTATTTTTCCAACATCCTCGGCATCAGCTCCACCAGATTGCACGGTCGCGTGCGAACGTCGAGTTGCGGAGCGATGAGTCTGTCCCAGCCGTCCGTGCACGCGCCCGAGGAACCCGGTAGACAGAAAATGCACGTCCCGTTCGCGATCCCGGCGACAGCCCGGGATTGGAAAGTCGAGGCGCCTACGGACTCGTAGGAGATGACCCGGAACATCTCCCCGAAGCCATGGATCTCTTTGTCGAAAAGTGGTTTGACGGCTTCCGGGGTACCGTCCCTGCCGGTTATGCCCGTGCCCCCGGTCGTGACCACGACCTGCACCTTCGGATCGCTGATCCAGTGCGAC
>CAMYIN010000028.1 GCA_947258495.1 uncultured Gammaproteobacteria bacterium | reverse complement strand
TCCGGTGGAACGGGTTCCGGTGGTTCCGGTTCCGGTGGTTCCGGCTCGGGTGGATCGGGTTCCGGTAGCGGTTCCGATGGATCGACCGGCGGCGGCTCCGGTGGAACGGGTTCCGGTGGTTCCGGTTCCGATGGTTCCGGCTCGGGTGGATCGGGTTCCGGTAGCGGCTCCGGCGGCTCGACCGGCGGCGGTTCGAATTCTGGTGGTGACGCTGGAGGATCGGCCGGCGGTGGCTCCGGCGGTTCCGGTGGCGGCTCCGGCGGCGGTTCGAATTCTGGTGGCGGCTCCGGCGGCGGTTCGAATTCTGGTGGCGGCTCTGGCGGCTCGACCAGCGGCGACTCGTCAAGTGGTTCAGGTCTAGCCTTAGGCCACGGTGAGAAAGGCAACGCCGGACTTGGTCAAGAGGAAGTTGACCCGAAGGCACCGGGACATACGGAGGATTGGCACGATCCCGCCGGCTCAGAACCCGGCGCGAACAACGATACTTCCGGATCTTCCGGCGGCAGCGGCAACACCGACTCTTCCAAGGGCAACAACGCCTCCGATACCGGCGTCGAAATTAGCGCCTCCAGTTCTACCGGCGGCAGCGGCCCGGACGGCTCCGACGGCGGCATCGATATCAATGAGATCTTCCCGCCCGAAGGAATCTTTGGCGGAGGAAACGGCGGAGGTAACGGTGGCGGCGGAAAGGGCGGCGGCAAGAACGTGCCCACGGTCCCGGATCTGCCAAATCTCGAGTCGGATATCGATACCGGCGGAGAGGAATCCGAGTTCTAGATCGGCGTTCGATAGGGAGTCTTGATTTCACAGGGCGGGAACCTACCCGCCCTTCTTGTTTTGTACTTTAAGACAAATGCGGCATACTCCATCGCAATCCTATCAAAAAGCCGATTACTTGTGTTCTACCGGCGCTTCGCCCGATGCGCTTTATATGAATCAGAACCTTTCAATTTCGTTTTCTATCTTGTACAAGTTCGAGCACGCACCACCGATCGATAATTGACGTTGCAACATACGACCACTACGCTGTTGATAAGCTATAAAAACCATCGGATCAACTGGGTAAGCTTGGGGACCGTCATGCTGCCGAGAAAGTCATTCATAACTTCCTTGTTTGTGTTGCTGTGTACGCCCAGCGTGCAGGCCGTCACTCTCGACGAAGCGATTCGCACTTCTTTGACCACGAACCCCGAAGTACGCATTGCAATTCACGAGCGGCTGGCACGAGATCAGGCGATTGTGCAGGCACGGGGAAATTATCTGCCGACATTGGATTTGGTCGTCGATGCCGGACGGGAGCGTTCCGATAACGTCTCCACGCGTTCTCGCACAGGGGGCGACATTACCCTGACCCGCCGCGAATTTGAAATTCAGGCCACGCAACGGCTGTTTGACGGCTACGCGACCAAGAACGAGGTCGAAAGACAAACCGCGCGCATCGAGTCCGCGGCGCACGCCGTCATGGACGTTTCCGAGCGAACCGCGCTGCGCGTGGTTGACGTCTATTTGGAGGTCCTTCGGAGGCAGGAATTACTGAGGTTGTCGGAGAAAAATCTGGAAGCGCATCTAAGCATCCAGGATCAAATTCGCCTGCGCGCCGAGGCGGGTGTGGGTCGCGGATCCGATCTGGATCAGATCGATAGTCGCGTGGCCCTGGCGAAGGCGAACGTGCTCGCCGACGAGTTCAACCTGCGAGACGCCGAAAGCAACTATTTACGTGTGGTCGATGCCTTACCCATCGATCTGGCGCGGCCGACGGCGCCGACAGACTACTTGCCTTCATCCTTGCCCGATGCCGAAGCCACAGCGATTGCGAATCACCCCGTGTTGAGGATAGCGGACGCCGACGTAGACGCAACGGTCGCTCAGCAAAAAACGGCGCGGAACGCTTACTACCCGCAGTTCGATATGCAGTGGAAGTTCGGTCTGGGAGAAGACCTGGACGGTATCGAAGGCGACGACGATGAGCTGAGTCTGTTGGTGCGAGCGCGATGGAATCTCTATCGCGGCGGCAGCGATCAGGCTCGAGTTCGGGAGACCGCATTTTTTGTAGACCAGGCCAAGGACATTCGTAATCGGGCCCGGCGCCAGGTCGTCGAAAGCGTTCGGCTTTCCTGGGTCGCCCACGAGGCGGCTACGGCAAGACTTGCGCCCCTGAAGCGGCGAGTCGTATCCACAGAGAAAACACGGGATGCGTACAAGAAACAGTTCAATATCGGTCAGCGCGCGTTGCTGGACCTGCTGGATACGGAAAACGAGGTCACTGACGCGCGTCGGACGTATTGGAACGCCGGTATCGATGGTCAGATCGCCCAGTACAGAGTCCTTACGGGCGTGGGACGTTTGTTGCAGTCGCTGGACATCCCACCACCTCCGGAGTCGCAAGTCTCGGGCGAACTTTCTGCCGGAGTGGAGCACGCGGATCCCGGTCGCGGTAAACCGATCGAACCAGAAATCGTATTCGAGGATCCCAAAACCGTCGCAGCAGCGATTCAGCCGAGTGTCGAAAGCGGCGTTGGACCCATGACGAGCAGTCCGGACGTGAGAAAAACCGCGGCATACTATGAGGCAGACACCGGACCGAAGGCGAATACGCAGGGCTTGGTTGCAGCCGACCCAGCGAAGATGTCGCCCTTCGCCTCCCTGCAAAAGACGTTCGCACTCGTATACGACATGAAGAAAACTAAACTGGCAATGGACCTCAGTATGTTTCAGGACGAGGACACGTCGGCGGTGGCGGCAACGTCGACGCTCGTCGCTGCGATGTGGGAACCGCTCGACGACTTTGTCGTGTCGTCCACAGATGCGCTCCAGATTTTCGACTCGACGACGCTCGCGCTGGACCGTCATTTACCGACAAGAGCACCGGGTGTACCAGACGCATTTCAGAACGACCTCGGCGTGACCGGATCCCAGGAATAGCGCCGGCAGGCCTCGTCTGAAGCAATCGATTTTGTCGCCGTTACGCGTGCATTGCGCCGCGGCGGCCGCCGGTGCGTAGCTCGAGCGATCGGAGTCGCAGCACCCACCGCCGCAGGCTGCCGGTAAACCGGTTTTTAGGCATGATGACCAACCGGCGGGTTTAAAAACAGGCAGATCGACAGTACCTATTCAGTACTGCGATAGTCCCGTCGTGTTGTGTGACGGCGCCGAGACTCACGAGCCATGACGCCCAAGACCTTTACCGACGATCTGCATTTGTTGCTGCAGATCCTTCCACGTCGGCTGAAAACGGCCCTCGGAGCCGTTCCGCAGTACGACCTCCTGGAGATCATTCTCGACCTCGGCCGCTCACCGCAGGCCCGCTTCCCCGGCCGATCCGTGGACCTCGCCGACGAGCCCGTCACGCACGATGAGCTCGATCAGATCGTCGCGGCGCTCGGCGAATTCGACGCCGACAACCGCGCCGGGATAGAGGGCACGCTGCACCGTATCTCCGCGCTGAGAAACCGCAGGGGTCGCGTCATAGGCCTGACGCTTCGCGTCGGTCGCGCGGTGATGGGCACCATCGACCTGATTCGGGATCTGGTCGAACGGGGCGACAACGTCTTGCTGCTTGGCAAACCCGGAATCGGCAAGACCACCAAACTGCGTGAGATCTCCCGCGTGCTGGCGGACGATTTCGCCAAACGCGTCGTCGTCATCGACACCTCCAACGAGATAGCCGGCGACGGCGATATTCCCCACCCCGCAATCGGAAGCGCCCGTCGCATGCAGGTCTCGCATCCCGAAAAGCAGCACTCCGTGATGATCGAGGCGGTCGAAAACCACATGCCCGAGGTGATTATCGTGGACGAGATCGGCACGGCGGCGGAAGCAGCCGCTGCACGCACTATCGCCGAACGCGGCGTACAACTGATCGGGACCGCCCACGGTAACACGCTGGAAAATCTGGTCGTTAACCCCACGCTGTCCGACTTGGTCGGCGGCGTCGAAACGGTGACCCTGGGGGACGATGAGGCCCGATTTCGCGGCACGCAAAAAACCGTAAGCGAACGTCGCGCACCGCCCACCTTTGACGCCGTGGTAGAGATCGTCGATCACGATGAAGTCATCGTGCACGCGGATACCGCTCGAGCCGTGGACAAGCTGCTGCTCGGGATGAGCCCTGGGGGATTACGGCGCATGCTTGGGGACACGGAAGCGGCTTCGGTCCCTCGAGACGGGAATGTCGTCTCCATCGCTCCCGATACGGAGAACGCCGCTATGGAGCGAGGCAGACCCGGCCGAATCTATCTCTACGCCATCAGCCGGGACTTGGTGGACCGCGTGCTGCGCGACCTTCGGCTGGACGTGCGCATCGTGCGCCGCGCCGAACAAGCCGACCTGATACTCGCCTTGCGCAGCCGGGCCGAAGACCCCCGACTGAATCGTATCCTGAGCATGACCGGAGCGCAGCTGCAGATCGTAAAAAAGAACACCACGGCGCAGATTCGTCGGACCCTGCAAGGTGCCCTCAATATCGTCTATGGCATCGAGGACCATGCCATCGATACTGCGATTCGGGAAACCGAGGCAGCGATCAACACCGCGATCACCCGGGGGATCGCCGTCGAACTCGCTCCGCAATCAGCGAAAGTGCGGCGCCTGCAACACCGTATAGCGATGCGCAGCGGCCTGATAGGCGAAAGCGTCGGCAGCGAACCTCTGCGGCATTTGGTTATCCATCCGAAGCGTTGATATACCATGCCCCGCGGCGGTGATTCTACGCTCAGTTATCGAGAAGGTCGTGCTGCAAGAAATCCGGAAATTTCGCCCTGAAGTGGAGCTAATCGAAGTGGGGATTGATCGAGACCATATGCACCTGCATTTGGTGTTACCGCCGAAGTATGCGGTGAGTGAGGTAGTGCGAGATATCAAAGCGGACACGGCACGGCGTTTGAAGGCGAAATTTGGATTTCTGGAAAGGGTATACTGGGGTACGGAGAGTATTTGGTCGTCAGGATTTTTCGTTTCCACGGTTGGTGTGGACGAACAGACGATACGGAATTACGTTCGCTGGCAAGGTGAGGAAGATCTCGGACAAGCGGAGCTTGAACTATAAAGTACGCCGCGCGTAAGCGCGGGGGTATCTATGGATCGCTCCTGTCCCGCTCGGCGGCAATTCGAAACCCTTGACGGCGAAGCCTTGCCTCCTCTTCTTCGACCAGACGCAAGCACTGATCCGTTCCCATCGAACCGACGCAGTTTTCCTGGATTCGATACTTGAGCATCAGCAATGCCCTCAACTCACCCCTCTTTATATTTGCTCCACGCCGACAAATGTCGAACTGTCCCTTGATCAAGGAGACGATATTGTCTTTTCGACCAATATCTACACCGCAGGCAATAGCGAGGCGAGCGATGCGTACATCGATCGCGTACAACTCTTCGTCGAATTGTTCCAAACCACTCATAACGTATTACGCCGAAGTATCAAATGTTGGCGGACGCGCATCGTGCGAACGGATCCGCGAAGCGGCGTATTTTCGCACAGTTTCCGTCGGCACTGGACAATACCGTAGTTTCGCGCTGCAGAACGTTCGCGTTCCGATCGGTAGCGCCTTCCGAATCGAATTCGCGGATAAATGAAAATGGCAATCGAATAAGCAAGTTCGGCGCGACTTCTTACAACCGGGTTGACTGACAATTCATTACGTTACTTCCATGATCCATGTCGGGTGTTGCGGGATCAGTTGTGCTATAATTTCGTAGTATGTGTTGCCTCGGCGTGTCGAACCGAAATTACACGATCAAGGGAACCAGAACGACGGTGTTGTTGTGCACGTCCGGATTTCGGAAAGCCTGATACACCGCGAAGGTACCCACTTCGAATAAATGTGACTTAAGTTCACGACACGCGGGCAGCACATAACCATCCCGGCCGAATCCAGATCCGGCCTGTTCGTTCGCACACTCGGTCGACCCGCAATTTTCATTGTCAACGGATCACCGTGCACCGCCTCCATGTTCCGGTTCGCTCACCACGGCGAAGCTTGCTCAACGTATACGTAACCGTATCGCTCCGCCTGCGGTACAAGTGCCCGCTTATCGGGTGTATTGCAGCACCCATCGACTGCGCCTTTTGTCGCCGAAATTCGAAGAGGATCATTGTTCCGGGACTTGGTCGAGGGGAGGAAGCACTATGGCGGTAATTGCTATGACGCGGGAAATGGGCTCTCGCGGCAAGGACATTGCGCTGGGTCTGGCCGATGCTCTCGGGCTCTCGATCATACACAGCGAAGTCGTGGAGCACGAGATCGCAAGCAAACTGCACACGGACGATCGAGCCGTGCACCGCTATCTCGAGGGCCGGCGCCGTATAAGGGATCGCTGGAACCTGAAGGAGACAGCCGTGGCGTCGCAGACCGCAGCCCAGGTTTACGAGATCGCAGACAAGGGCAACGTCATCATCCGGGGATGGGGGGCAAGTTTTCTGCTCCGAGAGGTGCCGCACGTATTGTGTCTGCGCGTATGTGCTCCGATGGATTCCCGCGCACGCACGCTCATGGAGCGCTTTGGACTGGAGGACGAGAGCCTTGCCCGCCGCAGGATCGAAGAAAACGACGCTGCCCACGACCGTGTACTTCGACGAATAGGCGAGGGCGACTGGCGCGACCCCCTGTTCTACGACCTGGTCATTAATACCGGACGCATTGCCGTAGACGACGGCGTTGCGCTTGTGGAACACGTTCTGCGCCAGCCATCGTTCTATGAGACCTCGGTATCAAGAAACCGGCTTCGTGAATTGAAGATCCGCGCACAACTCCGCACAGTGCTGCAAGGAGACGCCACACTGTTTCACGACAGTTTCGGCATCGAGACTGCCGTCGATCCGATCACTGGAATGGTCACCTTGAGCGGTGTCACCACCAACAAACAGCTTCCCGCCCGGGCGGAACTTGCGATCGCCGAACTGCCCGGCGTGGGACACATCCAAAATCGGATCACCGTCGTGAGACCCGAGTACCGCGACTAGCCGCAGGCCGAATTCCAGACTCGGTTTTCACCATTTCGTCTACAAAGCGGCGACCGCGGTGGCAACACAGGGCGCTTGTTATGTATTATCCGACCGCGTTCGTGTATGCCCCAGCGCAATTTGGGACTCACACAATGACTCTACGGTAATTAATATGAATTTTCTTGCCCGTTTTACCCTGCTCTTGTTTCTCTTTGCCGATGCGTCCCGCGCGGATCAAGCGATCGTGGATCATCCCGCCCGGCAGATCAGCGACCACGTCTATGTCATCCACGGGCCGCGCGAGATGCCGAATCCCGAAAATCGCGGTTTTATGAACAATCCCGCGTTCGTTGTCACTGCAAACAGCGTGGTTGTGGTCGATCCGGGATCGAGCGTGCACATCGGCGACATGCTTCTGCGGCAGATCCGCACGATCACGCCAAAACCGGTCAGTCATGTGTTCGTATCCCATATACACGGCGACCATTGGCTTGCCGTCGATGCGATAAAACGTAGCTATCCGCAGGCCAATGTGCACGCCCATCCGGAAATGATTGCAAACGCGAGGGACGGCGGCGGTCAGTTCTGGCTCGATTTACTGAGCAGACTCACCGAAGGCGCCACGGACGGGACCGCGATCGAAGTACCGAAAATCGAGTTGCAGGATGGACAGGAAATCACCGTAGGCGGACTCACATTCCGCGTCTATCTATCCGAGCATGCGCACACCAAGACCGACGCCATGATCGAAGTAGTGGAAGATTCCGTGATATTTCTCGGCGACATCGGCGTATATCAGCGGATGGGCCGCATGGACGACGGTTCGTTTCGGGGTAACATTGCGGCACTGGATCGTGCGCTGGCGCTCAAGCTCAAACATTACGTACCCGGCCACGGTCCGTCTGCCGGAAGCAAGGCGGCATCGGAATTCCGTGATTATCTAAACACCGTTTACGAAGCCGCGTTGAAGTACAGCGAAGAAGGTCTGGCGCCGTTCGAGATCAAAGAAAAGCTCGCGCCGTCAATGACAAAATATCAGACTTGGCCCATGTTCGCGGAAGAATTCGGTCGACAGGTCAGCCTAGCGGTGCTGGAAGCCGAACAGGCATCGTTCTAGCACCTATCACCACCGATAATACGAGGACAGCGAAGTCATGCCACCCGCATCACATGGGTGCGGCGGATTGCTATGGCTTCGCTCCCTCACCCGGCTCGTGCTGTTTCCACTGTCTATAGCAATCGAGACCGCAAAAATGCAGCACGTATTCATCACCTTCAAACGTCTTTGCCACGTCGTGGGGTATTTCCTTCATGCAGATCTCGCACGCCACGAGCGGCGGCTCTTCGGGGACAACCTTCTTTGACGTCATGAGCCCTCCTTCCACCGCAATGGCAACCCGGATCACCCTTCGCGGAACTTGGGCTTGCAGTTTCGGTTCGCTGGGCGCCTCCGGCAATGATCCTCATCAAGCACTTGCACTTTTCGGCGTGCAGCGCGCTGCCGGGCATGGATAGGCTCTCGCACGCCTCGCAGCGTTGCCGATGCCGCACGGCCGCGACTTGTTCCCGCCAGAATCGGGCTCACAGGTGGATCATCGGGCGTCTGGAAACGACCCGTGGTCGTGTAACAGCGCGTGACGCCGGCCACGCGCTCCCCGCGCCCGGTCCCGATCCCCTGACCGCGGCGGCGCAGGATATTACGCGGTGGCTGACCGCGCGGATCGCACTACGAACCGGGGGGCGTGTATACCTCGTACAAGCTTATCGTCGGCGGCCCAGCGGCGATCCCATGCAAAGCCTGCTGCAGGCCTGCGCGCAGCGCCTCTCCCGCCGCCTCGGCATCTTCCCTGGTGTCCCAGAGACTCAGCGCGGCATACTGCCCGTTGTCGTCGTCGGCCAGGAAAGTCACGCTTTTCAATCCCTCTTGCGCCTTGTATCGGGCAACGGCTTCGTCCGCCATCGCCTCTGCCTGTGGACGCATACCGGTTCCCAAGTCAAACGAAACTAAACGCGCGTATATAGCGACCCTCCTCTCGGTTTGAGAAAGTTTTGAGCGCCGCTTCGGCGCCTCGAGAATAACGGTATCGGGTTAGATCCCGAGTCTAGCGCTGAGGATTTGTTCGCGCAACAACCCGGGCACGCCATTCCCATCGCCGAGACGCGCAATTTCATCGCAAGGAGATGCAAGCTACGGCCGAATCCGGTTACTCAATGCACTGAAACATCGCTTCCAACCTCGCGCCGGGACTGCGGTAATTCGACCACTAATATTTCTACGATTGTGTGATCGCCGTCACAAATTTCTTACGGACCGTGCTGCTAGAGTGTGCACATGGCAGGGATGCTTATTGGGGGTGATTGTAGAGGTCACCGATTACGGTGACCTCTTTTTCTGTTTGCGGCACGCAAACACGCACCGGATCTTTGAATCCGCCTTTCGCAACGTCGCTCAGCCGCACGTTGCCCCACGGCGGCCACAAGAGCAGCGTGCAAAATGTCGAAAGCAAATGTTTCGATGAGCTTCCGGGGTGAAACGCTCGGCCGGGGCAGACGCCGATCCAGCATCGGCTCGGACTCGAAGGCCTGGATTCGAGCTTCACACGGTGTGGAGCGCCCCGCTTCCTATCGGTTGCCGAAACGAGTCATCATCATCCGGGGGTGCCCGGCAACGTGGAGCCGCCACCATCTCGGTTATGAATAACGCGCCCGATTATTATCGGATACTGCACGTGCAGCCAGACGCCCCGGTTGCTGTGATAAAGGCCAGTTACCGGACCCTTATGACCACTCTGGATATGCATCCGGATCGAGGCGGCGACCACGAGAAAGCAGCCCTTATCAACGAGGCCTACGCCGTCTTGAGCAATCCGGGCAAACGCCGCTGCTATGACGAATCGCTGCTACGACAACGGGGAAAGCCGACGCGCGAAGAGCACACGCACAACTCGAATTCGTTCGACGCCCGGCAACGAAACTTCGTATACGTGTACGGGAATTCCGACCATGAATATCAAGGTCGACGACCGTCTTCGGAACATTTCTGCTTTTTCTGCAATACGCCGCACGGATACGGCGACGTCGTCCCACCGGAGACGCGCTGTTCCCGATGTCGCAGCCCCTTGAGCCACGCACTGGAGGCAAGAAATGTTCATTCCGGGCGACGCAAGCTGGACAGGATCGATATCGACCAACCGCTCCACTTGTACGCGCGCTGGCCCCAGGAACGACCCATTGCGATCAGCTTGCAGGATTTCTCACCGGATGGACTTCAGTTCCGATGCGATCAAGCCGTGGAACTCGATCGCGTCGTCAAGATCTCCAACCTCGTGCTGGACGCCGTGGCGCGTATCGTCTATTGCCGCAACGCCGGTTCCGGCTGCAGTCACTTCGTCGTGGGCGCACGATTCATCACCCTGGGATTTCGCAACAGCTGCGGCACATTTGTCTCGGCGACGACGTAACTCCGAGCGCCGGGCGCATCATTACAGACTTGTTTTTTCGAGATACGGAGCGAAACCACGTGGCTCGAACGACCCCGATACAGGGCGGGAGATGTTATTCCGCTAAACGACGGCCACGATCGCCAACATCCCGGCGGCATGATGCTCCAGAATGTGGCAGTGCATGAGCCATCTTCCGGGATTGTCGGCGACAAACGCGACCGTCGCCGTCTCTTCGGGTCCGAGCATCACCGTATCGAGCCACTGTCCCACCAGATCGGGACTGCCGTTATGACTCAGCACCTTGAAGTGATGACCGTGCAAATGCATGGGGTGCGGCCAGGCAGACTCGTTCCTGAAACGAAACATTACGGTCTGCCCCTTCTTCACTTGATAAACCGGAGCATCCAGGTAGCTCGATGCGACAACGCCATTGATGGCCCACATATGTCCCAACAACGCGAGTTGGATGTAATCGAACTCCTGCCCGCCAAGCTTGGCCTTCTCCAGTCTGCCCAGATCACCACCGGCGAGCACCATGTCAAATCGCGCCGCGTCGCTCGGGTCCGGATCCGGCATCGGATTGGCGGGAAGGGCGATCGGCCAGTCGGGAGGGCTCTTGCGCACCGCCGTCTCATTGCTGTAATCAATTTTCATCAGTTTGTACGGCGACTGCGGATAGTACGTATCCACCACGCCGAAACTCTGGCCGGGTTCGTGGGTCATGTCCAGGATAAGGTCCACCCTCTGGGCCGGGGCTATAACGATCATTGACGGCGGCTCGTAGGGCTCAACCGGCTGCCCGTCCCGCGCGATCACCCAGGGTTGGTGGCCTTGGAAGCGAAGTCCGAAAACACGCGCGTTCGCAGCATTGATCAATCGTAATCGGATACGCTCGCCCGCACGCACCTGCATGGCATCCGGCACCTTGCCGTTGACGGTGATGGTGTTCCCGAGCCTGCCGGCACGAGCGTGATCGCGGGACTTGTAGAAATCAACGACGATTTGGGCATCACGGTCCAGCCGCCAATCGTCCAACACCCAGGTTTCGTCTCGATCGACCTTGAGCGGCTCGTCCTCTTCCACTACCAACGGTCCGTAAAGACCGCGCCCGATCTGCTCCGCGGTGTTCGCGTGGGAATGATACCAAAACGTACCTGCATCGGGCGGGACGAATTCATAAACGAATTTCTCTCCAGTCGCGATCGCAGGTTGGGTGATATGGGGAACACCGTCCATCGCATTAGGAATACGCAGGCCGTGCCAATGCACGGTAACGCCCTGTTCGAGGGTATTTTCTACGGCAATTCGCATTGCTTCGCCGCGTTTGACGCGCAAAGCCGGTCCCGGAGACAGCCCGTTAAAGCCCCAGATCTCGGTCGGCGACAGCTCCGCCCCGGCAAGGTGCACCTTTGCTTGCATGGCCCTCAGCGTGATTTCACTCGCCGACGGGTCAGTTTGCGCCGAAAGCGGCGGCAGCCACGGCATCAGCGCCGCGCCGCAGCTCAGTTTCAGAAAGTGCCTTCGGGACAACGCCCAAGGATACGTACTCATGACCCTATTGTGTTCATATCCAGCTACGACTGCAACCGTTAATGCTTACATCGATTTACGATAGCGGCGACGAGTCGTTGTTATGAATTAACGCAGCGAAGGCCGCGATGATCCGTTTCCGTGCACGGCCGGCATGCGTAGCCTGGCAATCTCAGGCAACCGCTTCGTGCCGCGCAGCGAACCCACCCGCGTCAGCCCGCCCGCGCGTTGCGTCGAAAACGCGTGAGACACGGGCGATCAGTCATAGACTGTAAACGCCATCAACATCGCCGATGCGGTCCGGGCGAACCGGACGGCCAAGTCCGGCGCATTGGACTCCTGGGCAGCGGCGCCCAGGAGGACAACGTTCGCCACTGCCTGCGTGCGCTCGATTCCGTCCTGCGGCGGGAGAACAAGCTCCTGAAATCCCGAGGGTAACCTTCGGCGGTCGTTTTTCTTTGACAGGCAATCGCGCAGGTCAGCCGCCGCGTTCCGGTCTCCGTTGGTCTCGCCGCAGCACCCTGCTCGATCCAGGTGCCGCGTGCTGAAGCGATTCGAGAGTTACCTGGCGGAGCGAACGCATTTGCCGTCGATCCGTCAACGGCGCTACCATTGTCACTCGGTCGTTACCGAATCCAGGCCCAACGATGCAGCCGCAGGTCAGACGTTTCAATGAGCACGCCCCGCTGGGCGTTCGTCATCTGGTGGAATGTGCGGAGATCCTGCAAGTGTCGGAGTCCGACGTGTTCAAACTCGCGTACCGCCACTGGTACGAACGTGAACTCGACGACGCTCTCCTCGACGAACTCTTCGGCGGTTATTTCACGCGTCAGGAACTGCCGGGATGGGTCCGCAGTTTCTGCACCCGGGTGCTCAATTTCGCGGACGTAGGACAGCTCGATCCTCGAGATTTCGGGGTCGACCGCCCGCGCATGGTTCGAATTGCGGATCAGACGGTGGCGTCGCTGCTGACGTTCGGCGGATTTGTCACCTACTGGCTGTTCCTGGCTTGAATTCGAAGACATCCGAACCACCCAAGCACCGTGCATGCCGGGTTGACGGCATGATTTGATTTGAATCATTTATCCCCGGCGGCTCGCAAGTATGATGCCCGAACGACAGTTCCCGACACCAGACAGCGACCGCTCGAACGCCAGGAGATGGACGATGAATAGACGAACATCCTGTAAACGAACGTTGTTGATATCGATCGTCGCCACATTTTGGACGATTTCGGCCTGGGCCGGTCCTGCGCATGCGCAGGAGAAAGCGACCACGGACGACCGAGAAAAACAGATGGAGCACAAATTCGAAAAAGCCAAGCAGTACTACGGCGAGTGCAAGCACACGGACGACGCGCAGTTTGAGGCGATTCGACCTTACTTGAAGGCCTTCACCGACGCCGAGGTGATGGCCGATACGATGACGGATCCGGCAACATTCGCGAAGCTCATGCAAATCGTCAGCGATCCCCGCACCATGCATGTGATGACGAAATGCGCCACGGAACCCGTGATGTGGGACACGTGGATGCGCGGACTCACCGACTTCAACAAGATGGGGCGGGCAATGGCGCGTTTCATGAACCCGACGATGTATTTCAATTGGATGATGGCGCCGATGAATCCACAAGTCTACTCCTCCATGTTCGGAATGATGGATCCCAACAACATGAACAAATGGTTGATAGCGTCGATGAACCCGGCGTTCTATCAGCCGTTCTTCGCGCCCTTGAACCCGAACTGGTACACGCCGCGCTTGCAATGGATGATGGATCCGCGGTCTTTTCAACCGATGATGAACATGCTGGCCTTACCGGCGTTGCCCGGCGTTCCGACGGTCCAACCGGCACCGCAGACGGGCGAGAACAAGTAGACCGAGCAGATCGGGTTCAGAACACACAAAGGCTTCTACGAAACTCCTTGCGCGATCCGACGATTGTTTCCGCGGACGATTGTTTCGGCGCCGGTGGGCGTCACGATCTTTCGGCCGGGACGGCCGTTGAAGCGCACTTTTCGGATCTGACCCCGTTTACGCTATTGATCGCGGAACAAGAACCCGTGCGTAAGCACGGGTATGGACGCCATGCCCGCACGCTATCGTGCGGGCCACGGGCGTGGTCGGATGCGGCTCTTCCGGTAGCCGGCTGACTCCAGTGCATCCCGGGGTAGCCGGGATGTTTCCCCGCGCTGGTGCGCGGGGAGATTCATTTGGCGGGAGCCGCCGGCGGGACCATGCCTTTCGCCGCCTCCATCATTTCGTTGTACCACTTTTCATAATTCTTCGGATCCAGGGCCTTCGTCATGTCCTCGAACCATTTCGTATAGGTCTGCGGATCCATGAGTTTTCCTGCATGCCCCATGCCCTGCATGTACGCGTTCGGATTCATCAGCTGCGTATAAGGCGTCGGATTCGCCCATTGCATATACATTCCCGGGTTCATGTATTGCGTATACGGCATGGGATTCATCATTGACGTATAAGTATTGGGACTCATCCACATTCCCGGGTTCATTCCCATCATCATGGGATTCATCATCGTAGCCGGGTTCATCATGACGTTGGGGTTCATCATCATACCCATGATTTGGTGCGGATTGGGCTGCTGCGCCTGGACCATGGCGGCGGTGTTCAAACCGACAACCAACACCAGGCTGCCTATCAGAGATTTGGTTCGAGATCGTCTCATTAGCGCTTTCCTCTTTGATGTTGAACGTAGCCGGATTCCCTGCTGTTGTTTCGAATGCGTGGTTCCGGAGCCTGCAAGTGTACCCCGCGCCGACCTCCACGACGAGAGGTCGAGCGGAAGACCACAGTCTTCACTAAGGATCTCGCAGGCGAATCTCCCGGTCGGAGCACAGGGATGCCGCCGGAAGACAATTGCGATCAGGAAATCGCTACCGGAATGGCGGCCCTAAGGTATTGTTCACGGCGCCCGGCGCCACGCAAGGCATCTCAAGGATCGGCTGAAAGCTAGAACAGACGGAACCACCCGCGCGATGTGCGTACGACGGGCGCCTCAATAATTCGTTTTCAAAGCACCCCGCCCGCAATGGTAACCAGAGGGGGGCTGTCAAATATTTAGTCAGCGCGGCCAGCGGGCATCATAGTTATAAAAATGATCGCTGAACCAGGCGTGCAATCTCTCGGCTATGAGATCGTGATCCTTCAGGAAGCCGTACTGATATTCATACATCATGAACGTGACTTCGTTGAGCAGCCGCTGGTGATCCGCGTAGTGCTTGAGGAAATGCCGGCTATAGCCTCCTGCCTGCATGATCGCTTCTTCGCAGGCGAAATGTTTGGCGGCGCTGCTGTACAACTCCACGAACCGTCTGATTACGACCGGTCTCGGATCGCCGTTACGCAACTGCTCGTGGATACCGTTGATCAGATCGACCAGATGACGATGGTCGGTGTCGATTTTCGGTACGCTCAAATCAAACTTTGGTTCCCATTCGATCAGCGTCATGCTAATTCCTCACAGCGTTTTATTCCCAAACCCGAACTGCGCAGCAGTCCCCGGCACGCAAAGCTCTTTCAAGCGCGAGTGTCGCGAGAAGGTATTATTGATGTGTTTGATTACCTACTATAAATGTAGGTAATCCCCCGGGTCACACCAGTCTCAATGGATGAACGGCCGTATACGGCAGACATACGGATCACCGACGACCACCGAGCCTTTGGCGGAAAAATCTATTGCTTGGCGCGCACTTTTCATTGAATACCTGGAATTTGAAATCTAAGCGTATGATTAGTCTGCGGCTAATGACTCGAGCTCAGCAACGGACACGCGGGTCCCGCCGCGCGGGCGATCGACCTTCCCCTTCGTAGTATCGGCCGCATTCGGCCTCCCGGCCGCGCACCACCCGCTCTCCGGCCAGTGTCCCGCGGCTCTCGGTGACGACGGTGTGCTGACCCTCGCGATGATGATCGTCGTAAAAGTAGGCCACGACCCAGTCGCGCGTGCGCCCCAACTCGTGGGCCCGGGCGGTGTTCGAGAACAGCAAGGTGAAGTGCCAGCGGCCGCGCTGAGTGTGCAGAATGGGCAGCCACGCTTCGCCACCCGGATTGAATCGGCGCGGCGCGATCGTGGGCAGGACGCCTTTTGACGCCTTTCGCCGGTACTCGCGATCGACGTCGAGCACAATATCGATACCCGGACCCGAGACAGGCTCACGCGGGCGCACACCGCGCACGCGTCCCAGCATGCTGTCCAAGGTCGCACGGATCGCGACGGTGCGGCGCGGCCCCATCCCCGCGAGGGCCTCGAGACGACCGTCGTGGGCGGCGAGCTCCAGCGCCTCGAGGGTGTCGACGTGCAACTCATCGTGGATGCGCCGGGCAAGCCGCGGTCCGATCCCCGGCACGGTCTGGAACAATCTGATCGGATCGAGCACACCGCGCAGGCGTTCGAGCTGCGTCGAGCGTCCCGTGCGCAGGATTTCCTCAATGGTCGCGGCCAGGCCACGCCCGATATGAGGTAACGCAAGCAATCCTTCGATGCCTCGCCGCTGCAGCAGTGCGTTCAGGTCTTCCCTCAGGCCGTCGACCGTGTCGGCGGCGCGCCGATATGCGCCGACCCGGAACGGATTGGCGCCTTGCTGCTGCAGCAGATCCGCCGCTTCACGGAGCTTTTGCGCGACCTGCGCGTTGATCCCGGTGTCGCTGGACATAACCGCGCTATCGTATCGCATTTGTTCGATCTAAGGCGCTTTCGCCGCACCGCGCGACGGTCCGCCGCACACACCACGAGTACCGGTGCTGCGGGAACGCGATTCCTCGGCACGCGGTAGCGCCGGTAATCGACCGCAGCAACCGCTCGAAGTTACCCGCATTGCTTGGAGAACGCGGTAAAATTCCGGCAAAGGATCGCGCTTCCGGGTAAAGAATCAATACGGGCAAGAATAGGAACGAAGCCGTGCTCAAAATTCGATACTTTCGTAGACATCACGTGTACAACCGTCACTCCTGTCCATCCCGACACCGCGGCGCACACCAACGCGAGCAGAGACGCCACCGTCGTGTCTCCGTGCCAGGAAATGTCGGCTGAACCGCTGGCTTCGAAATACGCCGGCGGCGATTCCAGAAGCGATGAGGAACTCGCCTGGCTCGAGCGGCGTGTCGGGCGCGTGCACTTGCAACAGCGCCTGGGGATAGAACGAGACTGGGAAGGGCACGTCTTCGGGCAGGGTCTGAATTTCTTCCATATCGAGAACTGGTATTCCGCGCATTCCGTAATTGCAAACGCGCTGCGAATCACGGGTCTCTACGGGCGCGGACGGCGGAACGCCCTCGATGTGCGCCTCAACGAAAACCAACTTGAATTGAAAGATCTGCCGGACGCGTTCGACGGCTTCCGCATCCTCCACATAAGCGATCTGCACCTGGATATGGATCCAGATCTGGTACATGCGCTGATCGCTGCGGTGCGTGTCGTCGAATACGACATCTGCGTGCTGACCGGAGACTATCGCGCCAGGACCTTCGGTTCCGATACGGCAGCGATGGAAACGCTGGCCGGTGTACGCATACACCTGAATACGCAGGTGTACGGCGTACTGGGCAACCACGATACGATCAAAATGGTTCGCATGCTGGAGGACATGGACGTGTCGGTGCTGATGAACGAAGCAGTGGCGATAGAGCGCAACGGCGCGCGCATCTGTCTCGCCGGTATCGACGACGCACACTACTTCCGTGTCGACAATATCGAAAAAGCCGCGGAGGCGGTCCCCCCCGGCGTCGTCTCGATACTGTTGTCGCACACGCCGGAGACCTACCGACAAGCCGCGCACGCCGACTTCAACGTCATGCTCTGCGGTCATACCCACGGCGGTCAAATCTGCCTGCCCGGAGGCAGGCCGGTGATCTACGATGCGCGCTGCCCGCGCAGCCTGGCATCCGGACCTTGGCGCTACCACGATCTGATCGGCTACACCTCCCGTGGATGCGGATGTTCCATCGTCCCGGTTCGATTGAATTGCCCGCCGGAGATCACCATCCACCATCTGCGTCGCCGCTGACCACGGTTCTGCGAATACGGAAGGGAAAACGAATACCCGGACAGGCTCCTGGTCGCGAAGGCGTTATTAAGTTCTTACCGGAAGATAGAAAAACACGAACCGGCCTCCGTCGACGTCGATCTTCAAGCTCGCGCCGCGGTACACAGCGTAGTCCACGTATCCGGGAACGGCGCTGTCCCGGTGACACTCGCTCGTGTGCTGCGGCGACTCTAAGTCCCGGTCGTGATCGTACCAGGACAGGAGCATGTGATCGCCAAAACGCGCGTCGGACTCGGCGTCGGCCAGGTCCTTGGCGCGTGCAAAGGCTTCCACCGGTGGATCCGGATTGAGCTCGACAGTAGTCATTCGCAGCGTGGCCGAATCCACCGTGGCCTGGGACACGTCGTGGTTCTCGTACACACGTGCGCGGGTTTGCGAATGTCGCTTATCGGATCCCAGTACGATTGCATCAACACTCCAGTTACGCGTTCAAAAGACATTGCTCATTGCGGCTCAGCCATCCCTGAGTGGAACACGCGTTCATCGGTCTGAATGGCCGAGGTCCTTGCCGGGCGCGACGCGATCGCGGACGAGTTGCTTTAACTCCTTGGATTCGGGAAATCGACCCTGCTTGGCCTTCGACCACACTAAATCGCCGTCGACCCGCACTTCGAACACGCCCCCGGTTCCCGGAATCAGCGTCACCTCACCCAGATCGGTGTCAAACGTCATGAGTAATTCCTGCGCCATCCAACTCGCGCGCGCATCGAATTTCCCCGCGCGTGTGCGCGGGGATTAATCCCGGCTACGCCGGGATACACTGGACTCGGCCGTCTGTCGGCAGAGCCGCATCCGACCTCGTCCGTGGCCCGCACGATACCGTGCGAGCATCGCGTCCATCCCCGCCGTGCTCACGCAGGGGGTCTTGTTCCGCGATAAATCGGCATCGCGAGCAATATTCGATTCAATGCGGGGCTTGTGATTCATCGACTTCCCCGCCGACGGCGCAACGCCGGGTACGGCGGCAACCGACCCCGGTCGGATAAATTGTAGTCTCTCGCCCCATTCCGGATAATCGGTTTCCAAACCCCGGTCGTCTGCATGCGGCCGAATTATAAACCGACAGGAATTACAGTCATGCTTGTACTCGTTATCGGACTTGTCCTATTTTTCGCCGTGCACTCGGTGTCCATCGTCAATGCGCCGTGGCGCGACCGCATGGCCGCGCGCTTGGGCGAGTGGCCCTGGAAGGGCCTGTATTCATTGGTTTCCCTAGCCGGATTCCTGCTCATCGTCTGGGGTTACGGCTTGGCTCGGCAGGATCCCGTCGTCCTCTACCTGCCGCCGACATGGCTGCGCCATCTGTCCCTTGTATTGTTGCTTTTCGTATTTCCCCTGCTGTTCGCCGCCTATCTCCCGGGCCGCGTCCAGGCGGCGACCAAACACCCCATGCTCGCGGCAACAAAAATCTGGGCCTTCGCGCACCTGCTCGCCAACGGCGCCCTCGCAGACGTATTGCTGTTCGGGTCGTTTCTGATTTGGGCGGTCGTGGACAGGGTGTCCCTGAAGCAGCGTGAGCAGCGTCCCGCGTTGCGGGCGCCGCCCTCCAAGTTCAACGACGTCGTCGCCGTGGTCGCCGGGCTGGCAATGTACGTCGTGTTCTTGCTGTGGCTGCACGCACGGCTTTTCGGCATGTCGCCGGTATAGCCTAGGAAAACGGGATCTACGGAGTCACTCTTACCGTGCGTAATACGGCTTGGGCAGGGAAATTCCTGCTTTTTAGGGATAATGACAGGGTCACCGGGTGGACCCTCTCACGCACGATCACCACGACACAACATTTGAAGGAGCCTTCGCAACTATGCTGAGCAAGATCCTTGTGCCGCTGGATCCGTCGGAATTTTCCCGTCAGATTCTGCCGCACGTGCAACAGCTCATGTTGGATTCGAAAGTTGAGACCACCCTGGTGCACGTGCTGTCGGATCTTTTGCGGGCGGAATCTACGAAAACCGCGGTCCGTCTCGATCGCGCACGCCAACTGCTGAACGAAGGCGCGCAACATTTCGCCGACAGTGCTAACGCGGTGCGATGCGAGATCCGCATGGGCAACACGGTACGGGAAATATGCAAACTGGCGATGCTCCTGCCGGCGTCTCTGATCGCCATGCCCACCCACGGTCGAACCGGACTGGATAGGGTGTTTCATGGGAGCGTCGCCGAGGGCGTATTGCGGCACTCCACCGTCCCCATGTTGATCTCGCCCAGCCGGACGGCCGCATCGTCCCACCCTCCTGCGAAGATTAGACATATTCTCTTCCCGCTTGACGACGCCGAAATGGCGCTCGAACTTCTGCCCATGGTTGGACATATCGCGCAGCAGTTCGAGGCGCACGTGTATCTGTTTCACGATGAGCGCGGCGTTACCGAAACCGCGGACTTCGTGACGGCAACCGATGTCAAGGCATTGATCGGGCCGCTGCACGAGCGGCTCGAACGCGACGGTGTTCGCGCGCATGCGAAGTTCAACTACGTCGACCAGTCCGGGTCGGGGGAGAAGCTCGCGGACGGCACCGTCGAGATGTATTTCCTCGATAGCTTCAAAGCCGACATGGCGACCTACGAGCTGAGCCGTCTCCTGG
>CAMYIN010000027.1 GCA_947258495.1 uncultured Gammaproteobacteria bacterium | reverse complement strand
CGGCGCTACGGCCTCAAGCAGAACTGGTGGTACGACGGCCGCCGAGATGTGGTGGCGGCGACCGAAACGGCGCTGAATTTTCTCCAGCATCTGCACGAAGAGTTTGACGGAGATTGGTTTCTGGCGCTCGCCGCCTACAACGCCGGTGAAAAACGCGTGCACAGTGCCATTGCCTACAACCGCAAACGCAAGCGGGACACCGGCTACGTGAACCTGCGCCTGAAAGCGGAAACGCGGCGTTACGTACCAAAACTGATCGCGCTGAAGAACGTCGTGCTCGACCCGGGGAAATACGGACTGCGCCTGGATTTCGTCCCGAATCAGCCGTACTTCGCTGAAGTCGACCTCAAATCGCAGATCGACCTTTCCGTGATCAGCCGTTCCGCGGCCATACCGCATGCCGAATTGCGGAAATTGAACGCCGCATATCGACGCTGGGCCACCGACCCCGACGGTCCACACCGTTTGCTGGTTCCGGTGGCGCATCGACAACGAGCGCGGAAATCCATCGCGGACTTGCCGGACTCCGCCCGCATGCGTTGGATCCGCCATCGAATCCGGCGCGGTGACACCCTGAGTACGATAGCCCGGCGCCATAGCGTCACCGTCAAGGTCATCCAGTCGTCGAACAATCTTCGGGGAACCCGCATCCGCGCGGGTCACGATCTGCTCATTCCGGTATCGTTGCGGCGCTACGCCGCGGCCGGATCGGGGCGGCGTCCGGCGTCGAGGTCGACGCGGAAATCGAGAGCAGGCGGAAGCAGACCGGTGGTGTATCGAGTGCGCTCCGGCGACACCCTGTGGGGCATTGCGCAGCGCCACGACGTGTACGTGCGGCAACTCACGCGCTGGAACGCCATCCGCACGAACGACGTCCTGCGACTGGGTCAGAAGATCCTGATATACCGGAACTAGCCAGCTGTTTAACGAGAAGCTTCGGCAAAGTGGGCCGCTGTCCCGCATTCGCAGCAGGAGCACGAATACCCGGACAGGCTCCTAGCCTGCAGGCTAGGCTTGCTGGTGCCGGGGCGCCGAAGCGTGCAGCAACTTTGCCAGCACCAGGGCGCTTTCCCGACCGCCGTCTGCGGCGGGGTAGTAATTGTTGCGCCGCCCGATTTCGCTGAAACCCATCTTGTCGTACAGGTCAACGGCGCGCTCGTTGGAGACGCGCACCTCGAGAAAGGCGATGCGTGCCTTGGAACGCCGGGCAATTGCCATCAGTCGTTCCATCATCAACCGGCCCAGTCCGCGGCCCTGGAAGCCGGGGTCTATACCGACGTTGAGAATGTGGCACTCTCCCGCCCCGACCGACATGATGCCGTAGCCGAGAACGGTTCGCGGGTATTCGAAAACGCGGCAAACGTAGCCGACGTTGATGCAGTCCTCAAAAATGCGTGCGGTCCAGGGAAATTCGTAGACCCGGCGCTCGATCCCTACCACCCGGGAAACGTCGTCGTGCTGCATGGCGCGGAGATGCGGATCCGGTCGTTCCAACACTGCGCTCATCGGGATGCCGACAACACCTTTTTCGCCAGACACAGGTCGTCCCAGACCTTGCGCTTGTCGAGCGGATTGCGCAGCAGGTAGGCGGGATGATAGGTGACGACCAGGGGGATGTCCGTGTCGCTGTAGCGGTACACCTCGGCCCGTAGCTTGCCGATGGGACGGGTGGTCTTCAGCAGCGATTGCGCCGCGAACCTTCCCAGGGCGACGATGATTCCGGGACGGACGAAGGAGACCTGGCGGTGGAGGTATTCCTCGCATTGCCGAACTTCCTGACCCATGGGATCGCGATTGTTCGGCGGCCGGCATTTGAGCACATTGGCGATGTACACGTCCTCTCGCCGCATGCCCAACGCCGAAATCATCGCCGTCAACAGCTTCCCCGCACGACCGACGAAGGGCAGCCCCTGCCGATCCTCCTCCGCCCCCGGGGCTTCACCGACGAACATCCATTGCGCATGCGCATTACCGCAGCCGAACACGGTCCGGGTCCGCGTCGCGTGCAGTTCACAACGCACGCACTGCTGCACCTGCTGTTGCAGTGCAGACCAGCCGCCGTCCGCGTCCGCACGCGGCGGCCCGCGGTCGTCGGGGACCGGATCACCGCGCGCTTGCGCAAGCGCGCGGCGTGCCCAGACTTCGATGCCCATCAGCCGGAGGCATTGCCTTTGACGCGAAGTTAAGCCCTGCATAGCGTAAGAATAGCTGCTCCCATCGACGGCATGCGCCGATTGTCCCTTGCCGCGGTCCGCGTGTCACCCGCCGGGCGGCGACAGCGACCAGCCGCAACGCTCGGCGAAGCGTGACCCCGCCCACGGGAAGGCGCCGCGGCGGACGCGCTCGGCCGCCGGCGGGCGGGATCGCGAGCCCCGGCCGGGCTCAAATCGCGCTGCTGTGCTGCGGGTGCTGGCGCTGGCTGGAGGTCATCAATTTGTTCAGCGCCATGATATAGGACTTCGCCGAAGCGATGACGATATCGGTGTCGGCGCCGTGACCATTGACGATGCGTCCGCCCTTTTCCAGGCGCACCGTGACCTCGCCCTGGGCATCGGTGCCGCTGGTGATATTGCTCACCGAATAAAGTTGCAGCTGCCCACCGCTGTTGACGATCTTTTCGATCGCTTTGAAGGTCGCATCAACCGGGCCGCTGCCCTCGGCGACGGAGGTGGTCTCGGCGGCATCCACAGACAGGGTGACCGTCGCCTTGGGCGTTTCGCCGGTCTGCGAGCACACGTGCAAGGTGATCAGTTTGAACCGCTCGGTCTCCTGTTCCAGGCTCTCTTCGGTGACCAGCGCCTGCAGATCTTCGTCGAAGATCTCGTGCTTCTTGTCGGCCAGGTTTTTGAACCGGGAGAACGCCGAGTTGAGCTCTTCCTCGGTCTTGAACTCCACGCCCAGTTCCTTGAGCCGCGTCTTGAACGCATTGCGTCCGGAGTGCTTACCCAACACCATACGATTGGCGGACCAACCGACGTCCTCGGCACGCATGATTTCGTAGGTCTCCCGCTTCTTGATCACTCCGTCCTGGTGAATTCCGGATTCGTGGGCGAAGGCGTTGGCGCCCACCACCGCCTTGTTGGGTTGAACCGGAAAACCGGTGATGGTGGACACCAAGCGGCTCGCGGGCACGATGTTAGTGGTGTCCAAACGGGTGTCGCAGGGGAATACGTCCTGCCGCGTGCGCACCGCCATCACCAACTCCTCGAGCGACGCGTTACCGGCGCGTTCGCCCAAACCGTTGATGGTGCACTCCACCTGCCGAGCCCCGTTCATCACCGCTTCCAGCGAATTCGCCACCGCCAACCCCAGATCGTTGTGGCAGTGTACCGAGAATACCGCCTGGTCCGAATTCGGCACCCGCTCGATCAATTGCCTGATCACGTTTCCAAACTGGGACGGTACGCTGTAGCCGACGGTGTCCGGAATGTTGACGGTGGTGGCGCCGGCCTCGATAGCCGCCTCCACTACCCGGCAGAGAAAATCCAGATCCGAACGCCCGGCGTCTTCGGGCGAAAACTCGACGTCGTCGGTGAATTTGCGGGCGTAGCGGACCGCCCATACCGCCTGCTGCAGGACCTCCTCGGGTTCCATCCGCAGTTTTTCGCGCATGTGAATCGGCGACGTCGCAATGAACGTATGGATACGCGACTGGTTCGCCGGTTTTACCGATTCGGCGGCGCGGTCGATGTCACCCTGCACCGCACGGGCCAGACCGCAGACGGTGCTGTCGCGTATCACCTCGGCAACGGCTTTCACCGCTTCGGCGTCTCCCTCACTCGCGGCGGGGAACCCCGCTTCGATGACGTCGACGCGCATCTTTTCCAGGATCTTGGCGATACGGATCTTTTCCTCTTGCGTCATGGACGCGCCCGGACTCTGTTCTCCGTCGCGCAGGGTGGTGTCAAAAACAATCAACTGGTCTTTCATGGTCGTTCTCCGGCATTCGGTCGCGCTTCAGTTTCGCCCTCGCTACGTGGTGCGAAACTACACTTCAATCGGATTTTGGGGAAGAGTATATGTGCGCCTACAGGCGCAGCAGGAGAGCGAGCAGCAGGGGGAACGCCGGCGAAGCAGACGCGGACGTGGGACGCGGGGTATTCGATTCAGGATGGCGCATGGGCCAAGTTTAGCCCCGCTGCCCGTGGAGATTCAAGTATCTACTCCGACGACCGTTTGGGCTCGGCCTTGTTTTCGACGGCGGCGCGCCGGCGCCTGTCCACCAGCGCCATGATGGGTCCCGAGAGGAAATAGCCGAAAAACAGCACGAACAGCACCCGCGGCGGATCGAACGCGATGAGGACGAATCCGAGCACCAGCGCGAGCATGGCGTAGAAAGGAACCTTGCCTTTGAGGTCCAGGTCCTTGAAGCTGCGGTAGCGGATATTACTGACCATCGCCGCCGCGGCGGCGAACGTGAGCACCAGGGCCAGGCCCTGCATCCCCTTTCCCTGCAGACCGTAGCTCTCCATCACCCACACGCTGGCGGCGAGCAGCGCCGCCGCCGCCGGGCTGGGAATGCCTTGAAAATAGCGCGTGTCTGCGACCTTCTGGGTATTGAAGCGCGCCAATCGCAGCGCCGCCGCGGCGACGTAAAGAAACGCCACCAGCCAGCCCAGTTTGCCGTTGTGCGTCAGCGACCACTCGTACATCACCAGCGCCGGCGTGAGTCCGAACGCGACCATGTCCACGAGGCTGTCGTATTCGACGCCGAAATCGCTGCTGGTGCTGGTCAGACGCGCCACCCTGCCATCGAGGGTGTCCATGACCATGGCGATGAAGACCGCAATCGCGGCGGTCTCGAACTGTCCCTTGGTCGCCTGGACGATGGCGTAGAAACCCGCGAACAGGCCGGCAGTGGTAAACAGATTGGGAAGGATATAGATCCCCTTCCGGCTCGACCGCTTGCGCTGCGCCTCCAGGGATTCGTCGGCTTTAAACTCGTGCTTGACGTTCATCGCTCGTCGCCC
>CAMYIN010000026.1 GCA_947258495.1 uncultured Gammaproteobacteria bacterium | reverse complement strand
CATCATCAAGCAGGTCGCGAGACGGTTCGCCTCTACCGTACCCGAGCATGCCACCCTGGCGCGCATAGGGGGCGACGAGTTCGCGCTGTTCGTCCAGGCTGACCAGGAACTCGCCCTGGAGCTGGCCCGATGTCTGCAATCCAGTCTGGAGAAGCCCTTTTACGCCAAAGGCATCGCGCTACGCGCCAGCACCAGCATCGGTGTAGCCTACTATCCCGATCACGGCGAAACTCCGAAGCTGCTGCTGCAGCACGCGGACGTAGCCATGTACGCGGCCAAACGTTCCGGCGCGCGCTATCAGGTCTACGACCCCACCGTGGACCATCACACCGTGCGCAGGCTCAAGCTGGCGGGAAAACTCCGTTCCGCCATCGAGGAAAATCGGCTCATGATGCATTACCAGCCCATGGTCCGCGTCGACGGCGGCGGCGCCCCGGCGGTGGAGGGGTTGATGCGATGGGAGGATCCCGAATTCGGGCTCATCATGCCGGGCGAATTCATCGAGCTGGCTGAGACATCCGACCTTATAGGCGCATTGACGGACTGGACTCTGCAGCAATGTCTGACCGATTGCCTGTCGTGGAAACGCAATGCGCAGACCACCTCCGTCGCCATGAACGTCTCCGCACGAATCATTCAAGACGCGGAATTCTCCGAGGCATTGATTACCGCGCTGGAGAGATACGGCGTCGACCCGGGAACGCTGACGGTGGAAATCACGGAAAACGCGTTCATGTCAGACCCCAAGCGCGCGCTGGATACAGCGACGAAGATCGACAAACTCGGTGTGCGGCTCGCGATCGACGATTTCGGCATCGGTTATTCCTCGTTCGCCTACCTGAAGAACCTGCCGGTACACAAGCTCAAGATCGACAAATCCTTCATTGTCGACATGGGCAAGGAAAAAACGAACGAATTCATCGTCGACGCCATGATCACGCTGGCGCACGGACTCGGACTGGAAATTGTGGCCGAGGGCGTGGAAAGCCAAGCCATCTATCAACTTCTGCGAAGTATGCACTGCGACCTGGCGCAGGGCTTTTGGATATCGAGGCCGTTGCCTCCCGAGCACGTGCTTGCGTGGTGGGAGCAATGGCAACGGCGACAAGCGCCGACACCGTCGCGGGTAGCGGGGAAAGTTCCCATGGGTGCGGCGACCTGAAAACTCGGGCTGCGGAGACCTCAGGCCGTTGCTACGCCGGAGACCTCCGCTTGGGGTTCACAAGAAACCCGGCGATGAATCTCGCCACCGGAACGGTGAAATCGTTGTCCGTCCAGTACTTCATGTGGGACGCCGGATTCCAGCTCGTCAACACGCCGCCTACGTTGATGGCGATGTCCCGATAGACGGTTTTACCGTAGGCATCGTTAATGGGTTTGAGAGGATAGGCCAGAACGTCGTCGGGATCGTAATAGTTGTACCAGCGCGCCTTCGATTTGTAGCGTCGCGGGAGTCGGGACGGGGGAAAACGGATGGGCACGACCCTGCGGTAGGCAAACGTATACAACGGAATGTTGCAGCCGAAGGTAACAATCCCGGACAACCAGTTCATGCGTTCAAACGAGCTTGAGATTCTGTCCGGCCGTTTTTGCTGGTCCCAGACATAATTCGACAGCATGTGCCCGCCGAGCGAATGCGCGAGGACGATCATCGGCCTTGGCCGCGACTCCAGATCGACTTGGTACAGCTCCTTGATCCCTTGACGTATGCGCGCGTGAATGTCTTCGTAGGTGTTATTCGACTCGCTCGGCACCTGCTGATAGGCCGCGGCGTCGCCGAACGATGCAATCACGAACTTACGCAGACGTACGAAGTCCAGTTCCGCCCGGGTTTTCGCCGCCCGCCAGTATCGGTCCTGCCTGGCCTGCAGAATATCGGCCCAGTAGATGGTTTTCCAGGCAATGCAACGGGGATCCTTGGATAGGCGCGCCACCCTGCTGTTGATCTCAGCGATCATGGGTTCCGCGTATTCGCGATCCTGCGAGCCCATCCCGTGAATCACGACTACGGCAAGCTCTTTAGCCGGCATATTGTTCCCTCAGAGTTCTGTAGCGCCGCGCGTCGTCGGTGCAGGGTCGAAATACAACGACCACGTAGTGCATGCGACAGCCGCCCGGCGCTCGTCTCCGACCTTCACTCGGGCTGCAGCCGATCACCCGGTCCGTACCGACGCCAAATCGATATCTCGTTCATCCTCGATCGAATGAGACGGTCCTTTTCGGAACGACACAGTCGCTTGATGGCGATCTCTCTGCGGCACGCGCTGCTCCGGGTATGCCCGGATTCTACGTACACCAGCCGCCGGGGGTCTCTAGCGAGGAAGTATTTCGCGCCACGCGCGCCGCTATGCTCCGCCAGGCGCCGGGTTACGTCGGTCGAAATCCCCGTATACAGCGTTTCGTCGCTGCACAGAACCATGTACACACACCAGTGTCTCATTTCGGTTGATCTGCGCCCCAAGCCGCTCGTTCGCCGTTGTCGACGCGTGCCGCGCAAAGGCGCGGGCAGTGCAAAACCGAGCCGGGTGCGGTCCGTGGCCCGCAATCATAACTGCAACGTGCGCGTTTTTTCTATTGCCCACGCCACGGTACGGACTCGATCGGATATCCGGCCTGCTCCCACGCATTCATGCCGCCGCCGAGCACATACGCCCTGTGCACGCCGTATCGTCGAAGCAGGCGCACGGCGTAGGCGGCGCGGGAATCGGTCTGACAGATCACGATCACCGTCCGCGCCCGGTCGTCCGGCAACGCGCTGCCGTCGGCCAGACGGTGGCGAAGTTGCGGCAGCGGGATGTTGACGGCGCCCGGAATATGCCCCGGTTGCGCGGCGAATTCCAGCGCGGAGCGGACATCGAGCAGCGTCACGTCGTCGCGCTCCGATTGCTCCCGCGCGCGTTCTACCGACAGGAAGGCTCCGGCGCCCGCCAACAGACGCGGCAACAGCCTTATGCCCCCGTAAACCGCAATCACCGCAATCAGCAGAAGCATTTCCTTCGATGTCAGCATGCACAACCATCCTAATCCACAGCCTCTGATTCTGCATCAAAGGCAGCGGAGGATGGTACGCCCGTCTATCACTCATAGCCGGCCAGAGATCAACCCGCGATCCCGCGGGCACTACAAAGTCGCCGGCGCTTGCATGCACGAAACCGGGTGACGCGCGACCAACGGCCGTCTTCGACGCGTCAGCGGCAGCCACCACGATTCGGAGGTGAGGAACACCACGGCGACCGTCGCCGGAGGAGCGTCGGGGCCAAACGCAGGTGTCCACGGCCTGCATGGACAGGGAAACGCCTCCTCGGCTGCGTCGGGGGCCGAAGCCGCATCCGCCGCCGAGGAGTCCAGACGGCGGCAGCACAGTCAGGTATACGAGATCGAACCTGCGCTGCAAACGCGCAAGGGCGCTACGAAGACGACGTCGCGACGTTCGATCGGCGGGAGAATTTCGAAATGAGCTCAGTCGCGTTTTCCGCGGACAGCAATTGACCGAATTCATTCGCCGGAACCGGTTTGCTGAAGAGGAACCCCTGGGCTTCGTCGCAGCCCTGGGAACGAAGAAATTCGAGCTGTTCATGGCTCTCCACCCCCTCGGCGATCAACCCGAGCTTGAGCGCGTGCGCCAACGCCGCGATCGCGTGGGTGATCTCGGCGTCTTTTTTGTCCGTGAGGACGTCCTGGATGAAGGATTTGTCGATCTTGAGGATGTCCACCGGGAACCGGTTCAGGTAATTGAGCGAGGAATAGCCCGAGCCGAAATCGTCGATCGAGAGATAGACCCCGATCTCCTTCAGTTCGTTCATCATGTCGATGGCTTGCTCGGTGTTCGTAAGCAGCAATCCCTCGGTGAGTTCGAGCTCCAGGAATCTGGGCTCGAGCCCGGTGTCCTCGAGGATGCCCCTGACCGTCGCCACCAGCGAACGGTCGCGAAACTGGGCAGCGGAAAGATTGACCGACACGCGGGTGTGGATGAGATCGGCGTCCTGCCACGCCTTGTTCTGCCGGCAGGCCGTGGTCAGCACCCATTCCCCCACCGGCACGATCAAGCCGGTGTCTTCCAGAATCGAGAGAAAACGGTCCGGCGCCAGTACCCCCAGTCGCGGATGCTGCCAGCGCAGCAGCGCCTCCATGCCCATGATGTGGCCGTGGGGGACTGAGACCTTGGGCTGGTAGTACAGCACGAATTCGTCTTTCCTGAGCGCGTGCTGCAGCTCCGATTCGAGGGTGAATCGTTCCATTGCATGCGCCTGAAGACCGGCGGTGTACGTCGCGTAAACGTTGCGGCCCGATTGCTTTGCCCTGTACATGGCGGCGTCGGCGCCCTTGAGCATGACGGCGGCGTACAGCGCCAGGGTGGGGATCAACAGGATGGAAGCGGCGAACAGGGCCAGGGGGAGCAGGAGGATCGAACCGCCCAGGCCCAGACGGCGGAGCAGCCGTGACGTGATGAGGAACTGCACCAGGAACGACAGCACACCGACGGTGCCGTAAAACGTGCCGAAGAACGCGGTGAGCCGGTCCGGGTCGCCGGCCAGCTTCTCCACCGCCACCGCCTTGAACTGGAAGTCGGCCATGGTGGTGGCCAGTGCGGTGATGAACACCAGGCGATGACGGCTCAAGGTCAACACCACCACCGCCGCCAGGAAAAGCAGCAGGGCCATGATCAGAAGAAGGGAGACCGTCCCGATCCTGAGTGCGAACTCCCGGGTCAGGTAGCTTCCGAAGATCGCCCCCAGGATGCCGCCGCTGCCGACGATTCCGAACGTGCGCTTGGCCTGCCGGGTAGTGAACACGTCGTTGGCCAGGGTCCAGACCTGGGCCGGCGCGATGGCGCCGTACATCCCCGCCCAGATGTAGATCACCGGGTAGACCCAGCCGACGCCGGTTTCGATCATCCACCAGAACAGCAGGAGGTTGGAAATGAACAGGGCGAGTGTGCCGACCACCAGCCGGGTCAGCTCGATCCTGCGGGCCAGC
>CAMYIN010000025.1 GCA_947258495.1 uncultured Gammaproteobacteria bacterium | reverse complement strand
TCTTCTCTTTGCTTCTTTGAGATGCGACACTACCCAGTATTGGGCAATTCGGCCGTACTGGCGGGCGACGTTGAGCGGCGCAGCAACCGCAACACAGTATACGCGTTCGCCGTCGAACTCGATCGGAAACGTGATACCTTCCATCATACCTTCGGATTGAACTGCGTCATCCGCCGCAACTTCATTGACACCTGCCTCTCCCGCCATAATTTTGGCGACCCCTTCGTGGAACTTGCCGATTCTCTGCCGTTTTGAGGAAGCAACAATCTCACCACGCTGTGCAAAGATCGAGACGGTCGAATCGATTTCAGCAGCAAGCTGCTCGCAGATTTCCTGGAGTAATTGCAAATCGAGGGGTTGTTCTTTCGCCGCGAGGTTCTCGTAATGATTTATGACTCGATAGGAGGTGATTGGATAGGCCAGGCCCTTGACCTGGATCTGTCCGGCGGGTTCGCAATTTATCTCGTCCTTAATGTGGGCGTAGGTTTCGTAGGAGATGAGTATCCCCCCCTCACTCGCCTCATGTTCCAGGCGAGAGGCCAGATTTACGGACCCGCCTATGATTGTGTAATCCATGCGATCTTCGCTGCCAAAATTGCCGACCGTGCAATAACCCGTGTGAATGCCGATTCGGCAGGTGAGGGGCTTTTCGAACCCGACATGTTGCCAACTCACCGCCAGTTCCAACCTCTATTCGCTAATCGAAACGGCCAAGGCCAATGGCCTAGAACCTTATGCTTATCTGCGGAAAGTGTTTACCCAGATGCCCGTCGCCCAGAGCGTTGAACACATCGAAGCCCTGCTGCCATTCGACGTCTCCACCGATCACGCACCAACAAACTAGGCAATAACGGCGTTCAATCGCTTACGTTGAAAAACGCCTCCTAGCGAAATGCAAGGATGCCCTACCCGAAAATCAATACACGCAAGTGTTTGATTTTCCGCAGCCGGGGCATCAGCCCTGCGGGGTGCGGAGCCAGCGCGACGATCGCTGCTCGATAACAACGTCCGGTCGCTGTTCTGCGATGACCCGTTTCATTCCGTCCAGCGGTACCGGGCTGGCCGGAAAATAGTAGGCGGTATGAAAGGTCTCCGACAGATACGGCATCATCGCCAGGGAGAAGGAATCGCGAAACATCAGCAGCCGTCCTTGTCCCGTGTCGCACACCGTGGTGAACGCGTTTTTGTTGCGGATGCGGTTGTCGACCTGCTCGCCGAATTCGAGATTGCGCGCGCCGCGCGGCTGCCAATCGCGGTGTTCGAGGGCCCGCTCCACAAGGATGTCGCCGAGCTTGAGGACGTCGGCCAGATCGCCGCCGGCGCGCTCCCGATACTCCCAATCGTCGAACAGTGTGAGTGCCTTCAGACTCGGCACGGCGCCGACCAGTTGCGCCATGACTTCGCGGTAACCGACGTAGGCGCCGAACGCGTTCCAATGGGTGTCGGTCTTGTGGTACGGGTCGTGTTGCACCCGCGCCGCGCGCAAGGCGGGCCGCAGATCGACCAGCGGCACGCGGGTGTGGGTCCTCAGGTGATCGACGAGCTGATCGATCCGCCCGTGCGGTGACAGCCGCTTGACCTGCGCCGGCAGGAACTCGGGATAGATCAGGTGCTTGTTCGGCGTGACGACGAACAGGTAGGCAATACCCTGCTCGTGGAGCCAATCGTGCTTTTGCTGCAGCACCTGGCCCCAATGCTGCAACTCCGCGTCCGAAAACGGCCACGCATTGCGCATGTCGTTGAAGTGCTGCGGGCCGCTCTGGAACAGCCAGCCGTCGCGCCCGACGAGCACCGCGTCGTTGTTCGAGACGCCGAACCAGCGCACCTTGATTAGGTTGTACCAGCGAATCAGGCGCGAACGGAAGCCGAAGTGGTCGTTGTAATAGTCCTCGAACGCCTTCGGATAAGTCGCGAGGCCATCCCATGCGAACACCGGACGTTCGGCGAGCCGGCGTTTCTCGGTCATCGATACGCTCTCGTCGGGGCTGGTCACGGCGATGGCCAGCGGCAGCCAGATCAAACCGAGAAATACCGCGATCAGGGCCCATTGAGCGTGTGTGCTGCGGGGCATAGGCATTAGAAGCGAAAGTAAATGAACGGGTTGTGGGTGCCCACGGCCAGATGCATAGCGGCGCCGACGACGATCAGCGCCAGCGCTGCGACCAGGGCGTAGTCGGCGGCCGGGCCGCGCTCACTGACGCGGGTGCGCAGCCACGGCCACAGCGGCGTGCTGCCGATCGCCGCGACCGCCAGAGTGAAGCCCACTTCGGCATCGAAATACAAGGCCAGATGATGTTGCATCCAGGTGCGCTCGCCACCGCCGAACATGATGTCGAGGTAACTGAGCGCATGACCGAGATCGTCGGCGCGAAAGAATACCCAGGCCAGCAGCACGACCAACAACACGTAGGCGTGGCGCAGCGGCGACCAGGCGCGCGCCAGGGCGCTGCCGAGGGGGCTGCGTTCGAGGACCAGGAAGGTGCCGTGGATTAGGCCCCAGATGACGAAATTCCAGCTCGCGCCGTGCCACAGTCCGCACAGCAGGAACACGAGCAACAGATTACGGTAGGTCCGCCACGGACCGCCCCGGCTGCCACCGAGCGGCAGATACAGATAGTCACGAAACCAGCGCGACAGCGAGATGTGCCACCGGCGCCAGAACTCACGCATCGAGCGCGCGATGTACGGGTAGTCGAAATTGATCAGAAACCGGAAGCCCAGCATGCGTCCGAGACCGATGGCCATGTCGGAGTAGCCGGAGAAGTCGAAGTAGATCTGGAAGCTGTAGCAGACGATACCGAGCCAGGCGATTGCGGGCGACAACTCCGGGCCCGAGAGCGCAAACACCGAATCGGCAACTGCGCCCAGCGGGTTGGCGATGAGCATTTTCTTGCCGAGGCCGACCACGAACAGGGTAACGCCGCTGGCGAACAGCTCGCGTTTGACCGTCCGATCGACCAACTGCCGCGCGATATCGTGGTAACGGACGATGGGGCCGGCGATCAGTTGCGGGAACAGCGCGATGTACAAGGCGCTGTTGATCGGGTTGCGCTGGACCTGGGCGTCGCCCCGGTAGACGTCGATGACGTAGGACATCGCCTGGAACGTGAAGAACGAAATACCGATCGGCAGATGGACCGGATCCAGCGCGATCGGCGCCAGGCCGAGTGCGACCAGCGCGTGGTCGAGGTTGTCGGCAATGAAGTTGGCGTATTTGAAACTGCCGAGCAGGGCCAGATTGGCGCCGATGGTGAGTGTCAGCGCCAGCTTGCGCGCCCGCGGCTGGGCGAGACCGTCGATCAACAGACCGCCGAGGTAATTGCAGATCAGCGACACCAGCATGACGGCGACGAAAAATCCCTCGCCCCACGCGTAGAAGAACAGACTCGCCAGCAGCAGCAACGCGTTGCGCCCGGCCTTGGGCGTCAACCAGTACGCCGCCAGCACGATTGGCAGGAACAGGAATAAAAAGACCGAAGAGCTGAAGACCATCAGGCGCGCGGTATCCCCCGCATCCAGTCACGATACGCCACCCAGCCGAGCACCGTCTCGGGCGCATGCGCCCGTTTCCACTCGGCGGCGGCGAATTTGTTGGCTTCTGCCAGGGTGGGATAAATATGGATCGTCCCGAGTATCGTGTTCAGTCCCAGTTTGTGCTTCATCGCCGCGACGTATTCCGCGATCAAATCGCCGGCATGCTGAATTCGGTGTCGTCTTCCTCCTGTCGGCGAGGTGAAGATGCCGGCGGCTGCCTCGCCGAATGCCTTCATCAACGCACGATCCGCAACCTCGGCGACGATATGCGGCCTGACCTTAATACTCTCGAACCACAGCTCGAGGGAACGGCGCAGGGAACTGCCGGCCGACGGCATGAGGAATGGTGCGCCGTCCCGGGAAGACAGTCCCGCCAGGTGGCAAAATGCGTGCGGGTTATCCAGTGTGTATTCTTCCGACAGGATTACTGTCGGAAGAATACCCACATATCGGCGCCTGTGACGCTCCTCATTGGCACCTAGGACGTACTTCATTCCCAAGCGGTTTTCCCCAGCGACGATGATCACCCCATCCCGCTTCTCGGCCTGCGCCGCTACACCCAGTAGGCGTCTGACCGCGTCGGCGTTGTGTTGGACATCATCCACACCCCGGCTGGCCTGGGCCGCCCCGGTTAGCACTACCGCGTCGTAAGCGTAATCCGGCCAGGTCAGATCGTTGATCCGGGCATAGTGTATCCGCACCCAGTCAAGGCCGCGGCATCGCAACGCAGCCAGTTCCGCGCTGACCGCGTCACTCTCCACTGCGTCGACCCATATTCCCTGCTCGGCGAGGAGCCGTGTGATCGACCCGCACTCGCAACCAACTTCCAGGATGCTGTTGACCCTGGAGAAATCAAAACCGCGCAGCAAGTTGGCCCGTTTATTGGCTATGCTTAGATGGTACTCGGTGTAACAATCGTGAATGTGGATATCGAGCTCCTCTGAAAAGCTGGACAGACCCACAGCGTTTTCCAGAACGCTGCGGAGATAGCCTTTGACATCAGTGTTCGACGCGTTTGAGCCGTCCGGTGGCGCACCGTGAATGTAGAGGTTGTTTTTGCGCTGAAAGGAATTTGTAAGATCTAGCATTGATCCCTGTAATACCGTATTCATGTTGCAACTGATGTTGGGCAGGTCATCTAACATCAACGTGTGTCGCGCCGCGCTGCAGCCGAGCGTGCAAGTTCGACCGCCGCACCAACGAGGCTTACTGACGCAACCGTGCTTAATACGCGCGAGCCCGACCCAGCGCGAAAGGGCCGCGAGAACGGCTCGCTTGAGGTTCTAGATCTTGGGAGGTCTTACCAGAGGAGGTTCGTGGACAAATTTGTATATCCGCGACCGATCCAGATCTAACTGGACGGGGATTGATAACGGCTTGGAGTGTTCCGTACCGACGTGGTCATCGGTTTGATCGTAGTGCTCTATGGCAATATGGTGCCCCTGAATCTCGCT
>CAMYIN010000024.1 GCA_947258495.1 uncultured Gammaproteobacteria bacterium | reverse complement strand
CGTGGCCAAGGCACCGATCTTCAAGATCCTGCAATGGGCCCGGGAGCGGGGATGGAACAACCTGCGCTTACTGTCGTCGGAACAGAACAGCTACAACCGCGACTACTTCGCCGAAGGTCCCGAAGGGGAGCAGTTGCCGGCGATCAACGTGTTTCGCAGGCGTGGAGACGACATCTTTCACTTCTACAACGCGGAAATGCTGTACGCGCCGTGGGTCGAGGGGCAACACGCGCGGCACGCCGATCTCATCTGGCCGCTATGGAATCTGTTCGATCTCACGCCGAGCGGCCGCGGCGAGGACTGGTTTCCAAAGTTTTCGTACTAGGAAAGCGCTACCAATGCAAGTCGATTCGCGGCGACATACTCGCACGCTGACGCCAGTGCAGCATCGTTGGTTCGTGCGGCGGGCGGCGGAATTCTCCCCCTCATTGCGCCGAGAAATTGCGGAGATCGGACCGCTCACGCTTCCGGAGCGTCGACGCCGCGGGCTCAGCCATTTTCTCGCCCGGGCCGTGATAGGGCAGCAGCTCTCCACGGCGGTGGCGAAAAGCATCTGGCGCCGCATCGAAGGCGCGGCGCAGGACGGCGCGCAGTCCATACCGGGCTTTTTTCGTGACGACAACGCTCCGGCGTTGCGTCAGTGCGGCGTTTCGGGGAACAAGGTCCGGGCGCTGTGCGCAATTCGCGAAGCACGAGAGCTGGGTCTTCTGTCGGCGCGCCGGCTGCAACGCCTGGAGGTGGAGGAGAGATCAAGGCGGCTGCAGGAGATCCGGGGTGTCGGCCCCTGGACGGCCGATATGGTGAACATATTTTACTTTCGCGATCCGGACATCTGGCCCCAAGGCGACTTGGCGGTGCGCAAGACGTTTATGCATTTTGTCGAAGAAGCGAACGGTCTGAACTCCGCTCAAGCTGCGGCGCTGTTCGTCCCGCACCGATCTTTTCTCGCCTTGTACATGTGGCGTATTGTCGCCCGCGGTGAGCGGTGAGGCGCGACGACGCCGGCGTCAGACCGATTTGGTCTTGGTAGCGGCAGACCAGCGGTTGCTGTCGACCCGATCGGCCGCTGCTCTGGTGCCGTTGCCCCAGACGATCTTCTTGTAATCAAAGGAGTGCTCGATGGTGGGTTTGACGACCTGAAAATACGGCGAGATGTCGAAATCCCGCGGCGCGAACAGGCTGTAGTGGCGGATGTGCAGTATCTCCCTCACGTACTGCCCGTAACGATTGCGCGTGGGTTCGTCGAGTTCTTCGACCTGCGGCAATATCGGGTAACGCACGGATTGAAACGCCTGGGCGATGAGCGAGGAGCAGATCGCGCGCGTCGGGTCACCACTGCCCAGTGCGAGCATGCGCCGGCGCATGAAACTGGGTACCGGCGGAGTAGGCAGCAGATAGCGCGCAAGATCGAAAACGTTCTTCAGATCGTAGGCGAACCCCAGTCGGTCGACGATGTATTTAACGACCCGTTGTTGATCCTCGGGCGTCAAATTGAGCGGCCGGCAGATGCGGGTGTTGTAAGACGCGTATTTGCCCAGCGGCACGGCGATGACGCCTTGTTTTATATCCGCTTCGACGAGCGTCGGAGACGTCTTGAAGTCCTCGATCGGGCCCAGGGCGTCGCCGACGTAGAGCGCGGAGTGCGACCAGGTGGATTGCGTCAGATATTTGATCGCGGTGCTGATGCGGCGGTCTCCTTCCACGAGCAGGACGTCGCAGGGCCGCAATACGGCGGCAAGTTTCGCCGGATCCGTAATGGCGAACGGTTGATAGCCCTTGATCGGCTTGTTGAGGTAGCCGGCGAGCCAACGGCCGACGGCGTTCAGAACGGATTGGATCATGCGGTGTTATCCACTGGCGGAACACACAGGATTAAACCATTTGCGCTCTGTTGCAAGTCGCGGATCCGCGACCTGCGAGGTGCTATGGCGAGGGCGACGGCGCCCGGGTGAACGAACTCGTGTGGTATCGGACGCCGATTCCCCATGTTGTAGGTTTGCCGGAAGGATCATGTTGATTATGACCGGTGGCGCTTGGGATTGCTTGGGGGGCGATTCGAGAATCTCGGCGGCAAGCGGGTTGACGGCGGGGTGTAGCTACTTTCCCAAACCGGTCAGGCGCGCGTAGATGCGCGGCAGGGCTTCCGGGAGGGCGGCGACCTTAGAGAGCACGAAGTAACGCCCTACGCCGAACAGGTGGGGGAGGTAATCCTGTCCCTGCCGGTCGATGGTAAAGCCGAACGGAAACACCCCCGAGGTTCGCAGATCGACGAGTGCACGCCGGGTATCCTCCAGCGCGTATCGTCCCTGATAGCGGTCGGCCGGGTCGTAGGGTCGCCCGTCGGTCAGGACCAGCAGCAGGCGGTGCCGTCTGGGCCTGTGCGCGAGGATACCGCCCACATGGCGCAATGCGGCCCCCATGCGCGTGGAACCTTCCGGCGACAGCGCCAGGATCCTGCGTCGAACGAGGTCGTTGTAGTCTTCCGTGAATCCCTTGATGCGTAGACAATCGACGAACGCGCGGCTGTGGCTCGAGAACGCGTACAAAGCGAAGTCGTCCTGGAGTCCCTGCAGCGCCTCCGCGATGACGAGCATCGCCCGCTGGGCGACATCGATGATACGGTGCAGGCCGTCGACGCGGCCCTGGGTCGAGTTCGAGGTGTCGAGTAATACCGCGACGGAGAGCTCCCGTTCACTGCGGATTCGATGCCGGTAGAGCTCGTCTTTGGTTTGACCGGTCGCTCGCCTTTCCGCCATGGATTCAATAAAACCGTCGATGTCCACGTCTTCGCCGTCGAGCAGTCGCCGCCGCCAGCGGTCCTGCATGCGGAACGACTCGAAACGCCGGCGCACACGAGCCGCCAGTCGCTGCAGTTCCGGGTCGACGGCGGCTTCGGCGGCGGCGGCCGGCGTCTGCTCGTAGACGCGGCACCAGTCCGGTCGGTATTTGCGACGGCGAAAATGCCATTCCGGGTACAAGAGCACGCCGGTCAGCGCTTCTCCCGTATCGTCGTGTCCCGCGGCATCGGAACTTTGGCCGCGGTCTTCCGCGTGGTCTTCGACCTCGAAAGATGCGGAGCGACCCGCCTCCTGCAGAAGATCGGGGTCCACGTATTCGGGCAGCGGCGCGGCGTGTCGCTCGCTCGGCGGCGCGGGGTGCCCCCAAACCGCCGCGGGCCAGAAGGGGAGAGGGCGCGCCAACAGTTCCCTCGGAGGATCGCCCGGTTGCGCACCCCGACCCGCCGCCTCCTCCAGGGCGCGGGCGAGCCAGGGATGGGGCAAGGCGCGCGTATCGCCCAATCCACGACGAATCCCGGCCTCGAGGAGGGCGAAGCCGTTGGCGTCGTCCGCGCCGACGCAACCGAGCAAGCCTTCACGCTCCTCGATGCAAGCCCGACACAGGCGGGCGTAACGTGACCGCAGCCCCGGGAATCGCTGCAAGGCCGTCTCGCTGACGCACACGCCCGCCAGCAGATGGGCGAGACCGGGATTTAACGCGGCGTTCGACGGCACCGACTTCTCCAGGGCGAGGAAGGCGGCCAGCCAGTAATACAGGTCCCGGTTCAGCGCGCGCGACGGGAACCGGCCGATGCGCGCGGGCAGGTGCGCCTGATCCGGCTGCTGCCAGGCGAGCTCGCGCCAGTGTTTCTGCGCGAGCACCCGGCGTTTAATTCTTCCCGGGCCCGCGTCGTCGCTCGCCGTCGTGATTTCGCGTCGGCACGATCCGCTCAGGGCATGGAAGAAAATCTGCAGGCCACGCTGCACCTCGGGCAGCGTCACCGCCGCCCCGGGGTAGTCGGGCACGCGCTGCAGGCCCAGGCTCAACTCCCAGCGCAGGTGGGTGGTGAAGCTCATGACGGCACCGGCAACGAATTATTCGTCAAAGTAGGCACGCACGGTCTCCAGCAGCCCTTCCTGAACCAGCGGATCGTCCGACAGCGCCTCGACCAGCGCCACGCGACAGGCTTCGCCTCGCGTGAGTCCGTCCATCATCAGACTCGCCGCGTGGATCAGGAGGCGGGTGGACGCGACCTCCTCCAGGTCGTGGCCTTCCAATGCACGCAGTTGGCGTCCGAGCTCGGCGAGGCGCGAGGCGCCGGTGTCGTCGAGACCCGACTCCAAGGCAATGATTGCGGTTTCCTGCTCGACGTTCGGAAAATCGAAGGTCAGAGCGACGAAACGCTGGCGCGTGCTCGGCTTGAGGTTCTTGAACAGGTGCTGGTAACCGGGATTGTAGGAGACCACGAGCATGAACTCGGGCGGCGCTTTCACCAGCTCGCCGGTCTTTTCCAGATAAAGCTCACGCCGATCGTCCGTGAGGGGGTGGAGGATTACGGTCGTGTCCTTGCGCGCCTCCACCACTTCGTCCAGATAACAGACGCCGCCCTCGCGCACCGCCCGGGTGAGAGGACCGTCCTGCCATACCGTTTCCTCCCCACGGATAAGGAAACGCCCCACCAGATCGGAAGCAGAAAGTTCGTCGTGACACGCTACCGTGAGCAGCGGCCGCCCCAGCTCCGCGGCCATGTGACGGACAAAGCGGGTCTTGCCGCAGCCGGTGGGGCCCTTGATGAGCAACGGAAGCTGGCGGTGATAGGCCGAGCGGAACACATCGCGTTCATTGCCCTGCGGAAGATAAGGCGGTATCCCCCTCGTTTGTTCTTCGACGACGGTGCTCATCGGGAATTTTTTCTGCTCGGTATCGTTGTCGTAGAGCGGATACTAGCGGTCATTGTTCCTCGCGGAAATCCCTTGGCGGCGGAAACGTCCTGCGACTACCGTCTCCTCGGCTGAAGGGTCCTCGCCCCCCCCGGTCTCATGGTTTGGCGCAGTGCGCACATTGAACCGTGTGGTCAGTCTGCGAGGCGTCGTCCTACCAGCCGAGGCTCATCATCCGGCCGGAGCTTCAAGATAACGGCCTCGCCGGACGCCGCACCGGTGCCTGCGATCGCCTGTATCGTCACCTGGTGGGTCACCAGGAACACCGGTTTTCCGTCGGTGGGCAGCGTGCCCAGGAAGCTCCGTAACGCTTGGATATTGTGCTCGCGATCCTGCGGCCGTTCGTAGAAGGAATTCAATGCCGCAAGCTCTTGAACCGGACCGATATCCATCAATCGCGCGGTTTCCAGACAGCGGCACCATTGGCTGGAATAGATCGCAGCCTCGCGCACACCGGCGGCACGTAGTCGGTCTCCGATGCGACGCGCTTGCTTTCGTCCGGCCGCGTCGAGGTTCCGTTGCGTAGAGCAGTCTCTGAGCTCGAACTCGGGCGGATCGCCGAAGCCCGGGGCAATGGCGTGACGCAGCATGACGACGTATCCGCCGTCGTGCAGCCGTCGCAGATCGAACGCTGCATCTGCATACAGGGACTGCGGGGTCGCAAAGAACGCGCCGGCTGCGCCCCACAACCAGACCGCCGCGGCCAATCCGTTCCCAATGGGTGTTCCAGTCAGACGTGTCATGTGCGAACGCCGAGGTTGAAGAATCAGCGGATATACGAGTCGCAAGCGGCACCGGGCGGGACGGAGATCGAGCGCCTGCGGCGGCGATAACTCAACGCGTGCAATGGATTTTAGCGTATATTTATGGCCGGTCGAAATGCAAGGATCCGTGCGCGTATGTTGTCGCCCGAAGTCGTCGCTGAAGCGCGGCGCCGCATCGCCCCGTATATCAACCAAACACCGCTGTTGCGCTCGAGTCTGCTGGATCGATGGATGCAGCACGAGTTCCTTTTCAAGGTGGAAGGGTTTCAGAAGGCGGGGGCCTTCAAGGTCCGCGGCGCACTGAACGCCCTCGTGGCATTGAAGCAACGTGGCGTTCTGCCGAGGGAGATCGTCGCCTTCAGTTCGGGGAACCACGCCCAGGCGGTGGCGTACGCGGCGCGGCAGCTGGATGTCCGCGCCACGGTTCTGCTGCCCGCGGACGCCTCTTCGATCAAACGCCAGGCGAGCGCCGCGTACGGCGCCGAAGTCATCGACACGCGGACCCGCGCCGAAGCGGAGGCGAAGTCCGAGGCGCTGCGGTCCCGCGGCGCCTACCTGCTGCATCCGTTCGACGACGACGACGTCATTGCGGGCCAGGGCACCGCCTGCTTCGAGGCCCTGCAGGCGGGAGTTCGGCCCGACGCGATCTTTGCCACCTGCGGCGGCGGCGGCTGGGCGTCGGGCACGTATCTGGCTGCGGAACTGTTGGCGCCGGGCACGCCGGTCTACGCCGCCGAACCCGCGACCGCCGCCGACGCCGCCCGATCCTACCGCGGCGGTCGCATCGTCCGGCTGCACGCTGCGCCGCGCACCATCGCCGACGGTGCGCGCACGTTGAGCGTCGCCGAAAGGACCTTTCAGTACCTGCAGCGGCTGGCCGGATTCTTCGAGATCGAGGAGGACGACATCGTCTACTGGACGCAGTGGCTGACGCATCTCTTAAAGACGACGGTGGAACCGACTTCGGCGGTGGCCATGGCCGGCGCGGCGGAGTGGGCGCGTTCGCAGCCGGCGCCGCGGCGGATCCTGGTCATGCTCTCCGGGGGAAACGTCGCCCCCGAGACCCACGCCCAAATCTGGGCGCGCAACGCACTGTCGACGACGCCGGACCGGCGCCCGTGACAAGCGCCCGGCGCCGGTTGGCCGCGGTCGTCGACGTCAACGGGCGGCGGTGTGGGAAGCTGAGCCTTGGAAGCGGTATGCGTACCAGGTCGCGAGTGCGCCGCCCAGCCCCAGGACAACGAACGCCCAGCCCCATTGCGTGACTTCGCCGCCCGTCGGGTTCGTCCAATCCAGTACCGCGCCGAACGCCAGCGGCGCCACGGCGCCTGCGCTGAATCCGAGGAGCGCACGAACTGCAAGCACCGAACCGAGATAACCGGCCTCCACCGATTCCGAGAGCGCGGTGGAGAGGACGGGCGAATCGCCGATGACCGCGAAGTAGTACAACAGGCCCAGGACTATCAATAGGTAGGTAGGGGCGGCGATGAGCCAGCCGATGGTGAACGAAAGTGATGCACCCGCGGCGGCGACGGCGATGAGCACCCGCCGCCGTCCCCAATGATCGGAAAGCCGCCCCATGGATGCGGAAGCGAAGGAACCGACGAGGTGCATCGACGCGGCAAGGTAGGCTCCGAACTGCGCCGTCTCCGCCAAGCCGTTGCCGGCGAGCGCGAAGCTAGCGGCGAAGAAGGCCGGCGTCCACGACCACATCCCCAGCAGTTCCCAGCAATGCGACGTATAGCCGGCGACGAGATTACGTGCCTCGCGATTGCCGCGCAGCACGCGCCACACACGCAGTCCTTGAGGCCGGAGGTGCACGACATTACTGGTTCGACGCAACGCCAGCCAGGAAAGCAGCGCGCCCAAGGCCGGGAGTATTCCGGTGGCGATAAAAGCGGCACGGTACCCGGACCATTGCAGAAACAAACCGGACACCGCCAGTGAGAAGGCGTAGCCCACGGAAGTGCTGGCAATCAAATAACCGACGGCGGTGCCCCGGCGGCTGCGGTCGTAGCGATCGGAAAACAGCAGGATGGCGGGCGTGTAGAGTCCGCCCTGGGTCACCGCGGCCAGGGGGTACAACACCAGGCCGCTGAAATAGGAATCGGCAAAGAAACCGAATACCATGGCCGACGCCGCGCTGGATACGGCGGAGACCACGAAGACGCGCTTGGCGCCGAAGTAATCCGCCAACCAGGACGAAAAGAATAACGACACCGCGTACGCGGCCATGAACCCGGAGGCGATGGCGCCCGCCTGTACCGCGGACATCTGCCATTCCTGCAACAGCGCCGGAAGGCACGCCGCGTACACCATGAAATTCGCGTACAGCAGCACCCGTGCGCAGAATATAAGCGCAAGCCAGTTGTCGCGGCGTGTGCCGGTCATGGCAGGTACAATATATGTTCAGCTTATTCGCAAGCGCCGGATTCAGCGATGCAATTGTCGAAACCCGATAGAGTATCACTCCGCGGCGATGTACGCTTTACGGGACTGCCCCGAGCCGGCGTGCTCAGGTCTTGTCGCCGATGCTAGTGCCAGAAAAGCCGGGACGTTGACCGGATCGCATCCAAGAGCAGATTCGAGCGTTCCATGTCGATTGTAACTTTGACCGACGTATCCCACGCCTACGGCCATCATCCGCTGCTGAATCGCGTCAATCTTCAAATCGCGACCGGCGAACGGATTTCCCTGGTGGGGCGGAACGGCGCGGGCAAATCGACCCTGTTCCGGATTATCAACGGTGGCGTGCACCCCGACGACGGCGAGGTCTGGCGGCGAGACACTTTGCGCATCTCCTATCTGGAGCAGGACGTTCCCCGGGAAATCGACGACAGCGTATACGACGTGGTCGCCGCAGGCATCGGCGATCTCGGAAGCTTGCTCAGCGAATTTCACGCCGCGTCGCGGGATGCGGACCGGTCTGATTCCGCCGCCCTGCGGCGGTTGTCGGAACTGCAACACCGCATTGACGTCGCCGACGGCTGGAACACGGATCAGCGGGTGTCGACGGCGCTGAGTCGGTTATCCCTGCCGGCGGACCAGCACTTCGCCGAATGCTCCGGCGGAGTACGCAGGCGCGTGATGTTGGCGCAGGCGCTGGTGAGCGACCCGGATTTACTGCTGTTGGATGAGCCGACCAATCATATGGATATCGCCGCCGTTACCTGGCTGGAAGACTTTCTGCTTGCCTATCACGGGGCCTTGCTCTTTATTACGCACGATCGCACGCTGTTGAACCGCCTGGCGACGCGTATCGTCGAGTTGGATCGCGGTACATTGTCCTCCTTCTCCGGCGGTTTCCTCGAATACCGGCGCCGCAAGGACGCATTACTGGAGGCGAAATCGCGCGCGCAGGCCAAGTTCGACAAGAAGCTGGCGGAGCACGAAGCCTGGATTCGACAGGGCATCCAGGCGCGCCGAACCCGCAATCAGGGCAGAGTAAAAACACTGCATGCCATGCGCAGAGCGCGCAGCGAACGTATGGCGCAGCAAGGCCGCGCCCGCATCGGCGTCGATGCGGGCGAACTCTCCGGTAAGCTCGCCGTAGACGTGCACAACGTGAGTTTTCGTTACGGCGACAGATGGATCGTTCGCAATTTCTCCACACGAATTTTACGCGGCGATCGCGTTGGCATCATCGGTCCCAACGGCTCCGGCAAGAGCACCTTGTTGAAGCTCCTGGTCGGCGAGATGCCGCCGGAGGAGGGTAAGATATCCCTCGGGACCCGCCTGCAGCTGGCGTATTTCGACCAGCAGCGGGAACGTTTGCAACTGGATAAGAGCGTCAGGGACAATGTCAGTGACGGCAGTGATTACGTCCGTGTCAGAGGCCGGTCGCGTCATGTTATCGGCTATCTCAAGCAATTCCTCTTTCCCCCCGAGCGAATCGATTCCCCGGTCAACAGCCTCTCCGGTGGGGAGCGTAATCGACTGTTGCTGGCAAAGCTGTTCACGCACCCCGCCAATATGATGGTGCTCGATGAACCCACCAACGACCTGGATGTCGAGACCTTGGAGCTGCTCGAGGAATTATTGCTCGATTACGAAGGCACCCTGCTGTTGGTCAGCCACGATCGGACGTTTATCGATAACACCGTGACCAGCGTGCTGGTATTCGAAGGCGACGGCAAAGTGGGGGAATACGTGGGAGGCTACGACGATTGGATTCGCCGATCGGGTTCCGTCATGCAGGTGAAGAACGCGTCTGCGGCAAAAAAACCGACGAAGGAAGGTCATCGCCACCGCCGCGCAGGTCCTGATCCTGCGCAGAAAAGGAAGCTCAGTTACAAGGAAACACGGGAGCTCGAGGCGCTCCCCGGTCAAATCGAGGCGCTGGAGCAGGAGCAGCAACAACTGACTCAGCGGGCCGGACAACATCAGTTGTACAAACAGGACAAGGACACGATCGCGTTGACTGTGTCGCGTCTGCGGGAGATACACGAAGAACTCGAACGCGCCTACGCACGTTGGGAGCAACTCGACGCCAGAATGCCGCGAAAGTACTAGCCTGCATATATGGACCCGTCCGGTTTTGCAAGAACGGCTGTTGGGTGACGGTAAAGAAAGGTTGCACGCATATATCCGGCCTGCTGATGAGACGTTGGCTGTCTCTGGCCCTGATGGAAATCCGCACGCTCATACCCCTTAACATTTCTGCGGCATCGAAGTGCCCTGCGGGCTATCGGGTTGAATAAGCATCGGTTTGACCTGTTTTGCCATCACTTTCAGTCGGTCTTTGCAATCCTAGGTAGGTGGTAATCGGTTCAATATGAGTTCAGGTTGGCACCTCGCCGGCCGGTCGGTAACACTCACCCCGGGTGAGCATGGTCCAGGCGATACGGGCGTTTTTATTGGCCAGTGCCACGGCGGCGACATTCGGGCCATGGCGTGCCACGAGACGGTTGATCCAGCGGCTGCGAGGATCGCTTTTGCCTTTGGCACGGCGCACCGCCGAACGTGCCCCATGGATCAACAGGGTGCGCACATAATTGAATCCCTATCGTGGCCCATTGCGAGGTCGTAAAGAAAGTAGGACGGGTCCAAACCATCATTTCTCGCCAGGCGTCCAGCTACTATTCTCAACAAGCTGTGCCGATGGTCTGAGTAGGTTTTTCATTGAAGCAGAATTGCGGGTGTCTCAACGGCGTGCCATGAATAGTAGCTGGGCTATCCCGGTCCTGGCTGGTCCGGGCACGCCTGAACCTGGGCTTCACTCGATCCATAGCGACGGCTATGCACCGCATTCCGACCGCCGTTCCGCCGCACCTGTCCTGCGCCATCCTCCGGGATCCTGCTTGAGAAATGCAGGCCGCTAGACGACGTTCTACACAAGCGGAATGGGTCGTTTATTGGACCGGCAGATTCGGTGTCAGCAGAGATTCTCCAATGAGAATCCGTGGTGTTCCAGCATTTCGCGAAGTTTGGCCAGCGCTTCGACCTGTATCTGTCTCACGCGTTCGCGGGTTACGCCGACGTCTTTTCCGACTTGCTCGAGGGTGGCGGTATTGCGGCCGCCGAGGCCGAAACGGCGCTCCACGACCTCGCGTTGCTTTTCGTTTAACGAACCGAGCCAGTCGTTGATGTGCCGCAGAACTTTTTGTTTCTGCAGCGTGTCGGCCGGATCACTCGATTTCTCATCGGCGATCACCTCGACCAATGTTCGTTCGGAATCCGATTCCAAGGGCGCGTCTATGGAGGCGATGTTTTCCTCCAGGCCCAGCATGCGCTCAACGTCGGCGACGTCAACGTTCAGTTTTTCCGCTATTTCCTCTGCGGTCGGTTCATGATCCAGTTGCTGTGCCAATCGTTTGGCCGCGCGTTGATAGACGTTCATTTCTTTGACGATATGAACGGGCAAGCGGATGGTCCGGGTCTGGTTCATGATTGCGCGTTCGATCGTCTGTCTGATCCACCAGGTGGCGTAGGTGGAGAAACGGAATCCCCGTTCCGGATCGAACTTTTCCACCGCCCGAATCAGACCCAGATTCCCCTCTTCCACCAGATCCAGGAGAGTAAGTCCGTGGTTGATGTAACGTCGAGCGATCTTGACGACCAGACGGAGATTGCTCTCTATCATGCGTTTACGTGCGGATTCGTCGCCCTTCTGGCACAAACGACCGTAGTAAACTTCCTCTTCGGCGCTCAAGAGCGGCGAATGACCGATTTCGCGCAGGTAGATTTGGGTAGCGTCGGCGTAAGAATCCTTGGAGCGGCGACGTGTCTTCTTTTTGGGCGCGTCGCCCGAGGTGCCTTCCTGCGCGGGCGAGGCGGCGCCGGACGACGACGAAACGACCCGCTCGGTGTCTCGAAACATGGAATCGGTACTCCTCATCGTCGCTTGCCCCCTTAAGCATTCGCTGAATCGTTGTAATCGGCCCGTGGTAGGTATTTATCGGTAGCCTTGGGAAATAATTAAGCAGAAAACATGCCAATCAAAGGCGCCTCCGCGACGCGCGAGCACTTACACATACAAAACATACAGTTAGCAAGCGGTTGGCGGGAAAGGGCGATTTTCGGACAAAAGGTCGAAATTTCCGTACAGACGGTATTTGGCATGCGGGTGCCAAATATTGTCGCTTCGGCGAAGGATACGCCGCCTTCGCGTGCTCAGGACCGTACCGAGGCAGACCGAGGGGAGCGCCGGCGAGGGCGGAGCTTGCACCGGCCACGGTGCAAACGTTTACCATGGTGCGGCAAAGAACTGCATACGGTATTGAGTCGATGGCATACAATCGATCACCCGCCGTCGCCGGCATGGGGCTCGACGAAGTCGATACCCCGGCGTTGCTCGTGGATTTGGACGCATTGGAGCGCAATCTCGCGAAAATGCAGGCCTACGCCAACCAGGCCGGAGTGCGTCTGCGGCCCCACGCCAAGACGCACAAATGCGCCGTGATAGCGCACCGGCAGACCGCGCTGGGGGCGGTCGGCGTCTGTTGCCAGAAGGTGGGCGAAGCGGAAGCCCTGATGCACGCGGGCGTTCGCGACGTGATGATCACGAACCAGATCGTCGGCGCAAAAAAGCTGGAGCGCTTGATCTCCCTGGCTGGGTTGGGCCGCATCGCTGTATGTGTGGACGACCGCCAAAACGTAGACGACCTGGAGCGCGCGGCCCAAAGACTTGCGGTTGCGCTCGACGTCTTTGTGGAAGTCGATGTCGGCGGGGGCCGATGCGGCGTATTGACGCCGGAGGATGCGGTAACTCTGGCGAATCGGGTGCAGGCGTCGCCGGGGCTGGAGTTCAAGGGATTGCAGGCGTATCACGGCAGCGCGCAGCACATTCGCGATTACGACGATCGCCGGCGCACCGTCGAAGCCGCAGCGCTGCGGGTATCGAAAACCGTGCAAGCCTTAGGCGCGGAAGGGACCCATTGCGAGGTCGTTACCGGCGCCGGTACCGGGACGTTTCGGTTCGAATGCGACAGCGGCGTATACACCGAGCTGCAATGCGGTTCGTACGTGTTCATGGACGCCGACTACGGCCGCAACCGGGATCGAGCGGGGGGGCCGTTTCGTGAATTTGAGAACAGCTTGTTCGTGTTGACCTCGGTCATGAGCAAGAATCGTGCGGGAAACGCGGTGGTGGACGCCGGACTCAAGGCGGTGAGCGTCGACTCGGGGCTGCCGCTGGTCCACGGGCGGAGCAATGTCGAATACGTCGCCGCGTCGGACGAGCACGGTAAAGTTACGTTCGACGACACACGCGAGGGCGTCGCCCTGGGCGATGTCTTGAGGCTCGTTCCCGGACACTGCGATCCTACGGTAAACCTCTACGATTGGTACGTCTGTATCCGCGGTGAGCGCGTGGAGTCGATGTGGCCCGTAGTCGCCCGGGGTGCGGTGCTGTAATCGGCGCCGCCGCACCGTCACTTCTCGGGTTTCTTGAGGAGATCCTTCAAGCCGGCGAAAGGAGTGTGGGTAGCCGGGCTGGGGTGTGTGCCCGTGAGTCCGAACGCCGCGTTTTCGCCTTTGATCTGTTGCGAAAACTTCTGGTGTTCCCAGTCGTGGCAATACAAACACAAGTTTTCCCAGTTGCTTCCGTCGGCGGGGTTGTTGTCGTGGTCGTGGTCTTTGTGATGCACCGTCAGTTCGTGCAGATTCTTTCTCGTAAATTCACGACCGCAACGGGCACAGACCCAGGGATGCAGCCGCAGCGACTGCTCGCGGTACCCCTGCATACGTTCGTCCGCGCTTCGGCGTGCACGGGCAACGACTTCATCGAGCTTGTCGACATCGATTTTCGCGCCGGGGCGACGCTTTCGGGATTCAAACGTCGACATGATGCGGTGCGGGTCGTGTCACGATTACGATACTACCATCACCGGCGCCGTGACCCAATCGGGAAGACTGCGAGGCGACCACCGATTCCTGCGACAGCGCGGCCGCGACGGTGGGCGATATTGACCGACGAACCGGCTCAACCGGTCAGTGCACCGCGGGTTCCTTCGGTACGGCGCCGCCCGTGAGGATTCGTTGCCGGGGCTGATTGCTTGCGATCGGTGATCGGTCCTCATTGCTTAGCTGTATAGACAGCAGGTCCATCACACGGCGTCCGATGTATTCGTCCGAAGCGTTGCCGTCGCTCATCGCTAGAGCGTCGAGATATGCCTGTCCGATGAGCTTGCCCAGGGGCGGGGGGTTATAGAGCAGTTTCTTGATGACGAAAGGATTCAGGGTCAAAGGATTGTAATCGTCGGCCAGATACCCGCGCTCAATAAGGTAACGCTCGACCGGAGTGCCGGGTTGAATGCCGATAAAGAAGATGAACGGCAAAACGTTGTCTCTGCCGAACATGCCGTACAGTTCGTCGATCTTGGCGATGGTTCCCTTGAGGGTCTCGCGCGTCTCTCCGGGGGCGTTGAGCGGAATATAAAGCTTGATCTTTTGATCGCGGTGGCCTCCCTCCTTGAACATGCGGAAGGCTTCCATCTGCTGCTCGAGTTTGTAGCCCAAAGTGAGATTGTCGATGATGTCCTGTGATCCGGTAAAGGAGAGATCGATGCTGCACAACCCGGTCGCCAGCATCTTGTTAGCTATTTCCGGGGTAAGGTGATTCAAACGCAGGTAACCGGACCACTGAATATCCGTCTTCCTTGCCAGTAATTCGTCCATGATTTTTTCCACGTGCCTGGTGCTTCTCAATGTGGAACAGAATTGCGCGTCGGTGAACCAGATCTTCTTCGCGCCGTATTTCTTGTTCAAGATCTCAACTTCCTTTGCGATCTCCGAAGGCTCGCGATAGCGCTGGCGATGCCCCTCTATCTTGTTGTAGAGGCAGAAGTGACACTGGTAAGGACAACCTCGCTTGGTCTGCACGCCAATGTAGTCGTCCAGATAATCTCGGAATTCCGGAAAGACGGACTCAATATACTCAAAGTCCACCGCCGTTGATTGCGGCAGCTCGAACGGAGTCTGGCGGCAGCCTCGGCGGACTGCCCCGGCCTCGTCCTTGTGAAAAAAGTCGCCCTGCGGTGTGGCAGATCCATTGACGATCGAGAGCATTGCATCCTCGCCTTCGCCGACGACGACGGTCGTGTTATTGGGGCATTTTTCGATTACGTATTTTGCGAATATCGAAACTGCTGTACCTCCGACGACGATTCTGGTGTCGGGGAGGCGTCGTCTGACTGTGCGCATGAATCGGAAGTTGTTGATCCTCGACGCGGCATAGTCCCAGATAATCGAAACTGCGTCCTTGATGGACTTCGTCTTGGCGAACAGGCTGGGCGAGAAGTCGTAATTCATGACGACATCCAGCGCATCGTTCTCGGGGTGCGGTCCGAAGGTTTGCATGTTGCGCCAGGAAAAGGCGACGACGTCCGGTTGCAGTCTTTCGATGCGCTCGTCCAGGGCGCGTCTGCGCTGCGCGTCCGGGATCAGGGCCATATCCAGGATCTCCTGACGCACGTCCGGTCTGTGCTTGTGCACATGATCGGCGACGTAGACCACTCCTCCCGGGTAGATCTTCCAGCACGGCAAGCGCACGTAAAGTACGGATTCAACTTTCTTGGGCATAACGAATCTTTATGGTAAGGGCATTTGAACGTATCCGATAACACCCCGGCTGGAGACGGTCTCCCTCGCGCACGCGGTCTGGGACGTTTTTATTCGCTAAAACAGAGTATAGCCGTAGTCAACACGCATCTAATTGATATTGGTCAATTAATATACGGCGACCCGGGCTGTCGTGGTTCAGGCAACCGTTTTGCCCTACAATTCCGCTTCCGAAACGAACATGGAGACATTTCGTATGACATCCGAACTTTTTGAAGCCGGCCGTAGGATCCGGACCGAAGTTCTGGGAGAAGAGCGCGTCAAGAGGGCGCTAGACCAGGCGGACGATTTCAATCGAGACTTTCAACGCCTTGTGACGGAGTACTGCTGGGGATTCTGTTGGGACCGGCCGGGCCTGAGCCGGAAACAGCGAAGTCTGTTGAACCTCGGGATGCTTGCGGCATTGAACCGCGGTCCTGAATTCGAACTGCATATTCGCGGGGCGTTCAAGAACGGGCTAGAGCTGGATGAGTTGGAAGATGCGCTCATCCAGATCGCGGTCTACTGCGGTATCCCCGCAGGGGTCGAGGCGTTCAAGATCGCCAACAAGGTGTTACAGGAAATGAAAGACGCCGGTAAGTTGGAGAGCGTCTAGCTTGTGTAATGCTCCAAAGCGGCGTCCAGTCGCCCAATCCCGACACCAACCTCCGGGATCCTTGGAGCAATATCCGGGCTCGTCAGGGTGGGACAGGTGTACCCCGCAATTTCTCGCCTAGGTTCCATGCCTTACAGCTTACTGCAAAGTTGAAAATGAGCGAAGCGTAGTGAGAAATGTGAGCTTGCTACTTTAATGGTGGAGTCGGAGTAAGGCAACCGGGATCAACCGACTCGGCACGGGCTTGAACCTGCCAGACTATGTTCACAATTTGGTAGAGACGTTCGACGATCATCCTGCCCGATTCACCGTGCTTGGCCTTAACGACGAATGCTTCACCGAGCAAGCCCCATAAGTGGTCGAGAGTCGTCAACTTGCTATCTATGTCAGCATGAATTTGTCCCAATCTATGCATGAGACGAAGTTTTTGATCTCCCGTGACCGTGTCCATGTCATCAATTAGTACGCGGAGCTCATGCAATATCTTTCTCACTCGGTCACGTTCGATCGGTTCGAACCGGTAGACCACGCTTGGATTGATTAACTCTGCATATTTCGCTCGGTAATTCGAGAGTCTCTCTTTCGTTCTGGATTCATGAAGCCGCATTCTAACGGCTTTAAAAAACTCGATGATAGATTTGGAGTTAGCTTCCGCATTTTTAACTAACGTCGGGAGTTCGTATTTTATATTTAGAGCATGGCTCTCGATGTAGACTTCGAAAAGCGCTAACGCATCGAGGTACGCATCCTGGTCATCTACAGCACTTGAATTCCCATTTTTTTGAAGCCTCATGCGGTTGTAACTTAATACGGCTTCACATATAGAAAGCCCGGCGGAGACAGAATCCTGGGGTAAGTTTTCTAAGAAATCCTTTGAGAATATTCCGGTCATCTCAGTTTGAAGCGAGCTGTCGCCTGAGGCTTAGAATGACCGATGAATGCCTGGATGTCCACCCGGCAGATAACTGTCGTCGATGTGGTTGCAATCCTCGGGATGCGAGCGCGGCGCTGCGGGGTGTCCTTCAGCTACACACGTTGCAGCTACCGACGGCCTTGCACTGCGCCACGCTTGGCGGGTTTATACGGTAGGATCAAGGATATGCGACGCTAACCATGCTGGATGGATACGACTTGAAGTCGACAAGCAATCGCCGTCGCCGGACGCGCCGATTTGATCGTCCGTTGAATCCTATCCAATGACGATCAGGATTCTCTCGGGAGCCTACTTGCTTACTGCCGCCCGACTGGGTTTACGTCCGGTTGCGCGGGGTGATTTCCCGGTGGTAAGTCTTTCCTGAAGCTTGTTCGTGCATTCCTGCAGATAATTGAGGACGTCCTTCTTGTCGCCGCGACGATATCCCGTGATAGGCGCACCCGGGCTGTCGATAATATATCGATACCAGTTTCCGCCGTCGGCGCCTCCGGGCCCGTCGGATTTCTCGACCGAAATCACGGTATAGCGCAATTCTTCGTTCCGGGCGCGTTTTGAGTTCTGGGTTGCACTGTCGGATGCTGTATGAGTCATGTGAAGTATCCTAACTAACGTTTGAATAGTATGACTGTGCCCCGAACCGAGCGCTCTGTAGTCGCTGCATGCCGCCGGAGGGGATTACGCGCAAAGAACCGGACAACGACAGATCAAGTGGTTGCAAACCGGGAGTCAAGCAAGACTAAGGTGCGGTACGTTAAAACGCCATGATAGCACAATATTAGCGACAAATCCTAGCCGATCGGGGGTGTCCAACGGAGCATCCGCGAGCTCGATGCCGTGATTCCGCAATTCAATCAAAATCGCGTAGCATGTTGCTGCTCGCTGCTCGAGTACCGATTTTGCAGGTGATGTGACGGCGTCTCAATTTGATTAGCAGGCTCGGAATGGTTGATACAACGATACAGATAATATGTCCCCAGTGCGGCCACCGGTTCTTGGCGGAGGAGGCGTTGCAGAAGCAGCTTTCCGCCAAATTGGAAAAGGAGTACGAGGAGAAGGCCGCCCGCCAGACAGCCGTACTCGATCAGCAGAGAGCATTGATCGAGAGGGAAAAGAACCGGCTTGAGAAAGAGCGGCGAGAACAGGACGAGTTGATTCAAAAGCGATTGCAGGAGGAAAAGTCGAAACTCCTGGAAATGGCACGGGTAAGCGCGGCCGAAGGTGTTGCTCAGGAAATGCAGGCGCTGCGTCATGAAAACGAGCAACGTCGCAAAGAAAATCTGGAACTGCAGAAAAAAGAGGTGGAGTGGATGCAACGGGAAAATCGGCTCAAAGAAGAGCAGGAACGTCTGCAGATCGAGGTCGAGAGGCGGCTGCTAAAGGGACAGGCGGCGATCGAGTCAAAAATCAGGACGGCGGAAGCCGAAAAAGCCGAATTGCGTTTCAAGGAATACGAAAAGAAATTACAGGATCAGAAGATACTGATTGAAGAGATGAAACGCAAAGCCGAGCAAGGTTCCATGCAGATGCAGGGGGAAGTGCAGGAGCTTGCATTGAAGGACCTGCTGCGTCAGCAATTTCCTTTCGATCGCATAGACGAAGTTCCGAAAGGTGTGCGCGGCGCCGATGTCATTCAGACCGTGGTAGATTCGATGCAGAGAGAGTGTGGAAAGATCATTTTCGAGAGCAAACGCACGAAAGCTTTCAGTCAGGATTGGATCGGCAAATTAAAGGCGGATCAGATCGAGCAAGGTGCGGACATCGCGGTCATCGTAACCGAGGTCATGCCCAATGATCTGGATCGCTTCGGGGAAAAGCAGGGTGTCTGGATCTGCGATTTTCATGAGGCGAAGAGTCTCACCTTCGTATTGCGTGAGATGCTGCTGCGAACACAATCTGAGCGGGCTGCACATGAGAACAAGGGCGACAAAATGGATATGCTCTACCGCTATCTGACCAGCGTTGAGTTCAAACAGCGGGTGGAGGCCATAGTCGAAGGATTCTCCGAGCTCAGAAGCGAACTCGATCGTGAGCAACAGGCGATGCGGAGAATCTGGAAAACCCGGGAAAAGCAGATAGACAAGATCATCAGCAATACCGTCGACATGTACGGATCCGTCAAGGGCATCGCCGGAAGTTCCATCGAAACCATTCCCTCTCTGGAGTTGCCGCATCTCGACGAGGACGACAGTGCATCGCACGAGTAACGGGATCCCGTGAACCAGATTGAGTTGATGCGGACTCTGTAGACGCGTTGCCGAAAGCAGGGCCGGAGCCGGCAGAGGTCGTGTCTCGGCGGCGGGCACCATACCCGGTGCGTGGGCCGGGGGCCGCCGGGAGAGCCCGGTTTCAATCCGGGGAGCTGCGGCGCGGCGGCGCGCGGGTCTCCCTTCACGCACCTTATCAGTGAAATTACGAACTCATTCATAGGGTTATCGACCGACGTCCGTTTTCACTGCAATCGCTGAGTGAACGACTATGCTTAAGAAAAACAGGGATTTTCGCTCGCCACCCCGATGTTCAAACTGAGCCGGTATTTCTCCATCGTGAGTCTGGTTGCGGTCGCCGTGGCGGTTGCCGGTCTTTCCTGGTACTACCGCTATCACGCCACCGAGGCGTTGATGTCGCACCAAACTCGTACCAACGTGGCGCTGACCAGGGCGTTCGCAAATTCGGTGTGGTCGCAACACGCCGATTTCGTGCGCGCCGCCTCCGACATTCCGAACCAGGAACTCGCTCAGCGGCCGGAGATCGCTGTCATCAATGGCGACGTGTCGGCGCAGATGCGCGGGTTGAACGTCGTCAAGGTAAAGATCTACAACCTGGACGGCCTCACCGTCTTCTCCACCGATCCCAAACAGATCGGGGCCGATAAGAGCGAGAACACGGGTTTCCAGACCGCCGTTCGCGGCGAGGTCGCGAGCTCCATCACCTTCCGCAACGAATTCTATGCCTTCGAAAAGGTCATCGTAGATCGAAATCTAGTCACTTCCTATATCCCTCTCTGGAAAGACGACGGCACGGTGGAGGCCGTGTTCGAACTCTATTCCGACGTCACTCCCCTGATAAAAGAACTGGAGCTGACGCAGAGAAAAATCATCATCGGCTCCAGTCTGGCGCTTGGACTGTTGTATCTGTTCCTGTTTCTTGTGGTGAGACGCGCGGATCGTATCATCTGCGCGCGTGAGAAAGAGCGTCTCGTCAACGAAGAACGCGTGCGTTATCAGGCTTATCACGACGCGCTCACCGGGTTGCCAAATCGAGTGAGTTTCGCGGAGAGAATCAAGGAAGCGCTGGCGCGGGCCAAACGCAACGACAGTCTGCTGGCACTGCTATTCCTTGATCTCGATCGCTTCAAGCTCGTGAACGACAGCCTCGGCCACGACGCCGGAGATCAACTGCTGCGGGTGGTCGCCGAGCGTATACGGGGTACCGCACGCGAGAGCGATATGGTGTTCCGCATGGGGGGCGACGAGTTTACGCTCATATTGGAGAACCTGCGGCACGCCGAGGACGCGGCACGGTTGGGGCAACGCCTCATCGACACGGTGGCGCACTCCGTGCGCCTGGGGGAACACGAGACCACCGTCACCCTGAGCATAGGCATAGCGATCTACCCTTCCGATGCCGACAACGCCGACGACCTGACG
>CAMYIN010000023.1 GCA_947258495.1 uncultured Gammaproteobacteria bacterium | reverse complement strand
TATGGATCGCATGTGAGAACAAGACGTCGTTCAGACCGGTATCCTTTGCAGGCATAACGATATCCCGATCGTATCGAATGTATTGCACGGATCCGTCCAGGTTGGCGCGAGGCTTGATTTTTCCCCGCTGCAGAGACTCTACCCAGTTCACCCCTCCTGGTTTCGTTCTCTTCGCCTTAACATCGACCTGCGGCGTCTGGCCCGTATGACAGCGTTGACATTCCTTTGCTCCCCAGGCGATCCTTCCGTTGTGGCACGCGCCGCAGAAGCGGCCGTTGTCGATCATCTCCATGTCGATTTGAGTGCCGCCCGTCTGCATCACGAATTCCAGCTCCCCGTGGCAAACATTACAACGATATCCACCGCGGTGTTTGGCGTGGGAAAAAACCACGGGCGCGACACCGCGTTCCGCGCTTAATTTCGCCATCACGACATCGCCGTATTCCGCGCGCACCTCTTGCGCTCCCAGATACATGCCGGCCAAGTGCGCGGCGATCAAACCTATCGCATTAGTCAATTTCATCGAATGGCAACACCCTCGCTTGGAGAATTCTCAGATCGCATTCTGCGCCGGACCATCGGTCTTCCATTTGTGCCAGGTCCGCAATACACGATCTTTGGCGTCAACTAGGGATTCTTCGAACGGCCGCAGTCGCGTTTTCCACGTTCGCGGTTTCGATACGGTCACGCCCGTTCTCCTTCGCCGAATACATCGCGATATCGGCGCCGCGAATCGCGCGCTCGAAGTCGAAACTGTCCGCGCTTGCGTAAATCCCGAGACTCGCAGTAATTCGGAGGTCCGTCCAGGGTTGCTCGAGGCGGATGTTTCGAATCGCCATACGCAACCGCTCGGCCACCTGCAAGGCCTTTTTGGAATCGGATCCCGGCAGAAAGATGCAGAACTCCTCTCCGCCCCAGCGGCCGGCAAGATCGCTGTCCCGCAAAGTATGTTGGACGATACGACCCACTGCGCGCAGGGCGGCGTCGCCGGCTTTGTGGCCGTTGTCGTCATTGATCCGTTTGAAACGATCCAGATCGAAGAAGATCAACGCGTAGGACAATCTCATGCGCTCGAGCAGCGCGAGCTCCCGCTGCACCAGCTGTTCGAAGAACGGTCTGGCGTACATTTGCGTCAAGACGTCGCGGCATACGCTGTCCGTGAGTTCGATATGAAACTCCACGACGTCGCCGTCTTCCATGGGTGTGGCCAATACCGCGAAAAGTTGATTGCCGTGTTCGGTGGTGTGAGAGTGCGTGACGAATGCGGGGAGCCCGCTCTGGTCGGCCTCGATCTTGGGGCAGGGCTCTCCGACGTTGTGACAGGGCTTTTCGTAACCGTGGGTAAGGCGGTGACAGGTGTCGTGGCCCTCGCCGTAAACCGCCCGCGCCGACTGATTGGCGTAGCGCACACGATAATTTTCATCGATGCGAAATACCGGATACGGAAGGACATCGATGAATGGTAATGCCGAGTCGAACATCTGCAGGGTTATTTTGCCCTTGCGGGCGCCGTTTTTACCGCCGTGACCCATCTACTGATCATAGCAGAGCGGGGACGCACGTGTTCCGCAGCGAGAGTGGGGTGCGGCGGAGGAACCCAATAGCGGTCAGCGGGTTTTCCGTGTAGCTTGGCGCCGGATTACCGCTCGGTTGACGTCGATGCGGCTGTGCCGTTTTGCGATCGCCGATTCCGTCATTGATCCGGGTTCACTCGTAAAGCAGAGTTCGACCGCGGGCCGCCGTGTAGGTGTCGATGCCGGTGCAGGCGAGGCGCATGACGCAGTCGAGGTCCCGGCCCTCGTCGATAGCCCTTCTCACCGCGGCCGACCCCGTCAATAAATCGATGGCGGGCACGTCGTCGCGAAACTCGTAGACTTCCGTACGCCAGGCGAATGCTTCGGGCCAGAGCGATTTCACCGCGACCAGCACGGCGATGCCGGTGCGAAAGGCATGGAAGGCGCGCCGATCTTCGACGTGCAGCTGCAACGCACCGCAGCGCCGGCCAGCGAATTTGTGGAACGCGGGTTCAATGGCGCACGGTCGGAACTGCACGCCGGAAAGATCGAACCGCCTCAGTCGGTCGGCCAGAGCGTGCGCGTCCACGAAAGGCGCCCCGAACAGTTCGAAGGGACGCGTCGTTCCGCGTCCCTCCGAGAGATTCGTTGCCTCCAACAGACACATGCCGGGATATACGAAGGCGGTATCGAGCGTCGGCATGTTCGGTGACGGCATGACCCACGGGATACCGCACGCGTCGTAGTAATCGCTGCGACGCCAGCCACGGCATTCGACGACCTCCAGTTCGCACCCAATTCCGAAGCTGTCGTTGTACAAGTAAGCCAGCTCGCCCACGGTCATGGCGTGGCGCTGCGGAATCGGATACAGGCCGCAAAAGCTTTCGAGCCCCGCATCGATGCCTCCTCCTTCGATCTGCACTCCGCCGATGGGATTGGGCCGGTCGAGCACCACTACTTTGACTGCGGCCGATTTCGCAGCGCGCATACAGAGCGCCATGGTTGCGGTGTAGGTGTAGTACCGAGCGCCGACGTCCTGAATGTCGAAGATGAGGATGTCGATTGCAGAAAGGTGTTGAACGGTAGGGGACAGCGCGTCGGCGCTTTCGCCGTAAAGACTGATCTCCGGCAGCCCGGTGCGTGCGTCGCGAGCATCGCTTACCCCGATCATGTCCTGGGCGGATCCGCGAATTCCGTGTTCCGGCCCGAAGAGCAGACGCAAATCGACGCCTTCGCATTCGTTGAGCAGATCCACCGCATGCGCCAGGCGGCGGTCCACGCTTGTTGGATTGGCGACCAGACCGACACGCGCGTTTCGCAGCCAGCGATTCGGTTTCTCCAGGAGGCGCTCCAGTCCCGTCTGCATGGCGTAAGCTTACTACCGAATCGTGGTGCGTGGAAAAACCGGGAGGCCGAACCGGCGGCCTCCGCGCCTGCAGCCGGCTGGGGCGTCCGCTCCGCGATCTGATAACATGTTGCAGCGGATGCCGGCCGCGGAAAACTTCTGCGTACGTCCATGTTGTACTCGAGCGGTCGGTTGTTATCGTCGATCCGCAGGATGCATGCCTTGGGAACTACGGCTATCGTCAGCGTGGAACCGTTGTCGCCGCGTGTTTGCGAAATCGAGGATCCGATGTGCAGGACGCTGGAACGGTGGCGGCTCGGGCCGCGGAGCGGCGGTGTTTCCGGATCGCAAGCGCGAACGGTGGAGGCGGTCATCGTTTTGTCGAAGGCTAAACCGGAACCGCGGGAGACTTTGATTCATGGGCGCCGAGCGCGCCGGCGGAGGAAGAACATGACACAAGAGCCGCTCGCCTGTTTGAACTGTGTTCCGCTCGCTGCTCGCAGCGGCGGCAACGGCGCATCTTTACGAGCGGCCCATGCGTGGCGCTAGACGCGGGTTGTCCCTGCTGCCGCTGTTGGCGGGAGTCGCCGCCTTCGCGGTTGCGGCAGACGATCCGTACCAGCGGCAGCGGGCGCGTATGCTGGAGGAGATCCGCGCGGATTACGTCGATACCGCGATTCATATCGATAAGGAAGCGGCGGATCCCAGGGTAATGGATGCGATGGCAAGCGTTCCCCGGCACGAGTTCGTCACCCCGGACATGCGTCGTCTCGCTTACGCCAACCGCCCTCTGCCCATCGGTCACGGACAGACCATTTCCCAACCCTATATTGTCGCGGTGATGACGGATCTTCTGAACGTGCGTCCGGGTGATCGTGTCCTGGAGGTCGGCACCGGGTCGGGGTACCAGGCCGCGGTGCTCGCGGAGCTCGTCGCCGAGGTCTATTCCATCGAGATCATCGAACCGCTGGCGGCGCAGGCGGCGGCGCGTCTGCAGCGCCTGGGCTACGACAACGTCGTCGTACGGCATGGCGACGGTTACTACGGTTGGGAGGAACACGACCCCTTTGACGCCATCGTGGTCACCGCCGCGGCCAGTCACGTGCCGCCGCCGCTGATCGCGCAACTCAGAAACGGCGGACGAATGATCATTCCCGTCGGTACGCGATTTCTGGTGCAGGAACTGTTGTTGGTGGTGAAGGACGAAACCGGGTCGGTGACCACGAAGCAATTGCTGCCGGTACGCTTCGTTCCCCTGACCGGTGGCCATTGAAGCTCCAGCCGCCCTCGGTGCGTGATGACGCGGATACGGCGGCGCGCCCGCCGCTGCTGTCCGTGACGCTGCTGTCTGCAATAGCCCTTGCCTACGAGGTCCTGCTCATGCGGTTGCTGTCGATCGTGCAGTGGCATCACTTCGCGTACATGATCATCAGCCTCGCACTGCTGGGTTACGGCGTCAGCGGCAGTTTTTTGACCATCGCGCAACACCGTCTGTTGCAACGCTACGCTTTGAGCTTCATTGTCAACGCGGCGTTGTTTGCGGTCTCCCTGGTGATCTGTTTCCACGCCGCGCAGCGCATCGACTTCAACGCCGAGGAGGTGCTCTGGGATCCGGGGCAGCTTCTGCGCCTGGCCGCGATATATCTGTTGCTGGCGGTCCCGTTCTTTTTTATCGCCAACGCCGTGGCCTTGTCGCTGATGCGCTTTCGCGATCGTGTTCAGCGCATCTACGCCTTCGATCTGGTGGGTGCGGGGATGGGCAGCGTGTCGATTGTGAGCCTGCTGTTCGTAGCATTTCCGGCGCCGGCGCTGATGCTGCTCGGCGCGCTCGCTTTCGCCTGTGTCGGGATCGCCGCCTGGGAACTGTCGTTGCAGACGCGCGGAAGGGTCGCCGCCGCAGCCGCCGTTGCGGCCGTGGTGCTGATTCTCGGCATGGACGAGCTGGAATTGGCGATTTCGCCGTATAAAGGCTTACCCCAGACCCTGCGCGTTGCCGGGGCCGAGGTCGTGTCGGAGCACTCGAGTCCCCTGGGCTATCTCAGCGTGGTCGAGAGCGCCCGGGTGCCGTTACGGCACGCACCCGGTTTGAGTCTCAGAGCGACCGACGAGCCTCCGCGCCAGGTCGCCGTCTTCACCGACGCCGACAACATGACGGTGATTACCAAGGACTCCGGCGACCCGGCGGCATTTCGTTATCTCGATTCGGTTACGTCCGCGCTGCCCTACCATCTGCTCTCATCCGCTCGCGTGCTCATCCTCGGCGCCGGCGGCGGGGAGGACGTCCAGCAGGCGCTCCACCATGGCGCATCCCACGTGACCGCAGTGGAAGTGAATCCGCAGATCGTTGACATTGTGCGTGACCGGTACGGCGACTTTAGCCGCCATCTCCTGGATCGGACCGGCGTCACGGTCCACGTTTCCGAGGCGCGCGGCTTCGTATCCCGAGACCAGCACAGCTACGACCTTATTCAATTGGCGCTGCTGGATTCCTTTGCGGCATCGTCCGCGGGCCTCTACGCGCTCAATGAAACCTATTTGTATACCGTCGAGGCGCTGCGCACCTACTATAAGCGTCTGCGGCCCGGCGGCTATCTTGCGATCACCCGTTGGATCAAACTGCCGCCGCGGGATACATTGAAGCTGTTCGCCACCGCCGTCGAGGCCCTGCGGCGGGAAAACGCCGACGATCCGGGTCTTCAGCTGGCCCTCATCCGCAGCTGGCAGACCAGCACCCTGCTGATGAAAAATGGCGTGCTCAACAATGCCGATAAGTCCGCGTTGAAGCGTTTCGCCGCCGATCGCGCCTTTGATCTTGCCTGGTATCCGTCAATCAACGAGTCGGAGGCGAACCGGTTCAATCTGTTGCGGCAACCCTACTTCTATCAGGCCGCAACGAGCTTGCTGGGGCCGAGAAGCCACGAGTTTCTGGACCAGTACAAGTACAACGTTCGTCCGGCGACCGACGACCGGCCCTATTTCTCCCATTTTTTCAAATGGCGCGTGTTCCCGGAGATCGTGGCCCTGCGCGGCAGGGGTGGCATGCCGTTGCTGGAACTGGGCTACCTGATCCTGGTGGCGACCCTGCTCAAGGCCCTGATCGCGAGCCTGGTATTGATCCTGCTGCCGTTGTTCTCTCTAAAAGGACCCCCACCCGGCGCGATGGTCCAACGACGCTATGGGCGTACCCGTGTGCTCTGGTATTTCTTTGCCATAGGTATCGCCTTCCTGTTCGTGGAGATCGGATTTATCCAGAAGTTTCTGTTGTTTCTCCACCACCCCGTCTACGCCATCGCCGTAACCTTGAGCGCGTTTCTGGTTTTTGCCGGTCTCGGCAGCGCGGCTACCGAGCGGGCGATAGAAAGCGGCCGCCACCGCCGCACGGCGGCGTTCGCGGTTTCCGGCATCGTCGTCTTCGCGACCCTGTACACCTGGATCCTTGATCCCTTGTTCGCGAAGCTGGTGGCCCAGCCCACGCTATCGAAGGCCGTTGTCTCGGTAGCGCTCATAGCGCCCCTGGCTTACTGCATGGGCATGCCGTTTCCACTCGCGCTGGCGCGTTTGGGCGCGACGGCGCAACACCTGGTGCCCTGGGCCTGGGGGATCAACGGCTGTTCCTCCGTGATCAGCGCGGTGCTCGCGACCTTGTGCGCCATTCACTTCGGCTTTGTCGTCGTAGTGCTGCTGGCGGTCGTCTTGTACATCTCCGCCGCACTGACGTTCCCGCGCGCCTCTGCAATGGGTCAGGGGTTGTGACCTCAGGTTCTGAAGCGCCAACCTACATGGACCGGCATACACCGCGATGGGATAATGTATCGAATGGGTCGTTGTTTCGACCGCGATACGCAAGGCGTATTTCCCATTGATCGACAACCTGCAAAGCGCCTTCGGATTACTGGTGCTCATGGCGTTGGCGTGGTTACTGAGCGAGCGCAGACGTACGAACCTGTGGAAGGTCGCCGTCACAGGCGCCGGGGTCCAACTGGCCATGGCCGTCGTGTTGCTGAAGCTTCCCGGCGTCCAGGGTGTGTTCCGGGCGCTCAACGACTTCGTCCTGACGCTGCAGGGCGCGAGCGATGCGGGTACCTCATTCGTATTCGGATACCTCGGCGGTGCGCCCCTGCCTTTCGAAGAGACCCGGGTCGGATCCAGTTTCGTGCTGGCGTTCCGCGCACTGCCGCTGGTAATCGTCATCAGCGCGTTGACGGCGTTGATGACCTACTGGCGGATCCTGCCGCTGATTGTGCGGGCGTTTTCTGCGATGCTGAGAAAGGTCTTCGGCATAGGCGGAGCCGTGGGTCTGGGAACCGCCGCCAACGTGTTCGTAGGTATGGTGGAGGCACCTTTGTTCATTCGTCCGTATCTCGAACGACTATCCCGCAGCGAGCTGTTCACACTGATGTGTGCAGGTATGGCGACGATCGCCGGCACCGTCCTGGTCCTTTACGCAACGTTCCTTCGAGGCGTCATTCCCGATGCAGTCGCTCACCTGCTGGTTGCCTCCATCATCAGCGCGCCGGCGGCGATCACCATCGCCAGGCTCATGGTCCCCGATGACGGCGCCGCGACCGACGCTGAGTACCGCATCGAGTCGGAGGCCACGAGCAGCATGGACGCCCTTACTCGGGGAACGCAAAGCGGGTTGACGCTGTTCTTGAATATCGTCGCCATGCTGATCGTGTTTGTGGCGATGGTGCATCTCGTCAACGCAGTGTTGAGCGCGTTGCCGGACATGAACGGCGAACCGGTCACGCTGGAACGTCTGCTCGGCTATGTCCTGGCACCGATCACCTGGCTGATGGGGATCCCGTGGCGGGAAGCCTCCGTCACCGGGTCCCTCATGGGCACGAAGACCGTTTTGAACGAATTCCTGGCGTATCTGCGTCTTGCCGATCTGCCTGCCGATGCCTTGAGCGAGCGCAGCCGGCTGATCATCAGTTACGCCCTGTGTGGATTTGCCAACTTCGGCAGCCTCGGCATCATGATCGGCGGATTGACGACGCTGGTCCCGGGGCGTCGCGACGAAATACTGGCGCTGGGCCTGAAGAGTATTCTTGCCGGCACCTTGGCCACCAGCTGCACCGGCGCTGTCGTAGGGATACTCCTGTAGCGGGCAACGCGCGCCGTAGCGTGTTCGACCGGCAGATTCCGGCGCGCCACGCGCGACCCGGCGTGGGCGGCTCAGTCCGCCGGATTACTTAGGTTGCGACACCATCCTACCCATGGGACGTCCGCCGAGGAGGTGCATGTGCAGATGAAACACGATCTGCCCCCCGTGCCGGTTGCAGTTGACGATGAGCCGATAGCCGTTCTCGGCGATTCCCTCTTCCTGTGCCAATCGCGCGGCGACGACGAAGAGATGACCCAAGTCCGCTTCGTCCTCTTCGCCGACGTCGTTGACCGTCGGTATCGGTTTGTTCGGCACGATGAGTATATGCGTGGGCGCTTGCGGGTTGATGTCCCGGAACGCGGTCACGCGCTCGTCCTGATAGACGATGTCCGCCGGGATCTCCCGCCGGATGATCTTGCTGAATAGGGTTTCTTCGGTCATCGTTTACTCGCGCAATGTTGCCCCTGTGCCGAGGATAACGACAGCGGGTGTGGGGGCAAAGCGTACCAAAGCGTGGCGATTTGGGCGAGTTGTCATCGCGGTCCCTTAGCGCGGAACAAAACCCCGTGCGCGAGCATGGGGATGGCGGCGATGCCCGCACGCTATCGTGCGGGCCGCCCGTCGAGGTCGGGTGCGGCTCTGTCGACAGACGGCCGAGTCCCGTGTATCCGGGCGTAGCCGGGACGATTCCCGGCGCACGAGTGTGGAGAGATTCGATTATGCCTTGGACTGCGCCGACGGTGTGTTCCGAAACGCGCTGCGAATACGTTCCGGTACGCGCGGCCTCAGTGCCCCCTGTTGACCACGGTCCCGGAAATCCGCTCGATTCGAACGACCCGGCTCCGAGCCCGCCGCAGGCGCTGTGGGCAGACCCGCAAGCCGGTTTTACATTGGCGTTGATCCGCAGTAGATTCCCGAGCGGAATCCATCGAAGGAGAGACAATAGCCATGCAATCGTTCAAGGCCTACCGCATTCACAACGACGACGGTTCCATACGCGCGCAATTCGAAACCATTGGCATTGACGACCTGACCGAAGGCGATGTCGTCATTCGCTCCGCCTATTCCGACGTCAACTACAAAGACGCCCTGGCGGCTACGGGTAAGGGCAAGATACTGCGGCGTTATCCCCTGGTGGGCGGTGTAGATGTATCGGGCTACGTCGAGCAGTCGCAGAGCGATCGGTTCAAACCGGGTGACGCGGTCGCGGTTTGCGGTTGTGAGCTCTCGGAAATTCGCGACGGCGGCTACGCCGAGTACGTGCGTGTCCCCGCCGACTGCGTGGTGCGTATACCCGATACGTTGACGGTGTTCGACGCCATGGCGATCGGTACGGCGGGATTTACCGCCGCGTTGGCGGTGCAGCGCATGGAGGAGAACGGTCAGAGCCCCGAGCTCGGCCCCGTGGTCGTGACCGGCGCCACCGGGGGGGTCGGCAGCATCGCCATCGATATCCTCGCCGGAGCGGGGTACGAGGTAGTGGCCTACACCGGCAAGAAGTCGGCGGAGGAATACCTGAAGAGCCTCGGCGCCTCGCGCCTGCTGCTGCGCGCGGACACCGATCTGGGAAAGCGACCCCTGGAGAAGGCGGAATGGGGAGGCGCGATCGACAACCTCGGCGGCGAGGTCCTGACATGGCTCACGCGCACCGTCAGACCGTTCGGCAATATCGCCTCCATCGGCCTGGCCGCGAGCCACGAGCTGCATACCACGGTGATGCCGTTCATCCTTCGTGGTGTGTCGCTGCTGGGCATCAACTCGGTGTTGTGTTCGCCGGCCGTGCGGCAAAGTGTCTGGGCGCGTCTGGGCAACGATCTCAAACCCCGCCACCTGGACCGGGTCGTCACCCGCACCGTGGCTTTCGAGGAATTGCCCAAGGTCTTCGATGAACATATCGATGGCACGGTCACGGGCCGGACCGTGGTCACCATCGGCGGGGATTAGATCGGAGTTGACGCCATGAACGATTGTCTTTGGCAGCCCTCGGCGGAACGGATCGAATACGCCAACGAGACCCGATTCATGCGCGAGGTGTCGCGCTCCTACGCCGTATCCCTGGAGAACCACCACGATCTCTACCAATGGTCCATAGATCAACCGCAAACCTTCTGGCGCGAGTTCTGGTCGTTCTCCGGCGTCGTTGCGAGCCGCGTCGGCGACGTAGTGGTGGAAGATTTCGATCGCATGCCCGGCGCCAGATGGTTTCCCCAGGCGCGGCTCAATTTTGCGGAAAACCTTCTGCGTCACCGCGGACCCGGTGCCGCGGTTGTGTTCCGCAACGAAAAGGGTGAAACCCGCAGCCACACGCGCGACGAGTTGCACGCCGAGGTCTCACGTGTCGCAGAGGCGCTGCGGGCGCTGGGTGTTACCGTCGGTGACAGAGTGGCGGCCTACCTGCCCAACTCGCCGGAGGCCGTGATCGGGATGCTGGCGACAACCTCCCTCGGCGCCATCTGGTCGTCGTGCTCGCCGGATTTTGGCGTCCAGGGGGTGCTCGACCGCTTCGGGCAGATCGAGCCCAAGGTGCTGATCAGCGCGGAGGGGTACTACTACAACGGCAAGCGTTTCGACTGCCTGGCCAACCTCAGGGAGATCAAAGACCGTCTACCCTCGGTGGAGCGCGTGGTCGTGTTTGCGTTCACTTCGTCGACCGAAGACATCAGCGGCATCGACGAGGCGGTATGGTGGTCGGAGTTCGTCGCTCCGTTCGCCGCGCGCGAGATGGATTTCGCGCAACTGCCCTTCACGCATCCCGTGTATATCATGTACTCGTCCGGGACCACGGGTGCGCCGAAATGCATCGTGCACGGCGCCGGCGGCACCTTGCTACAGCACCTCAAGGAGCACATGCTGCATACGGACGTCCACATGGACGACCGTTTGTTCTATTTCACCACCTGCGGCTGGATGATGTGGAACTGGCTGGTTTCCGGGCTCGCGTCCGGAGCCACCCTGCTGCTCTACGACGGCTCTCCATTCCATCCCGACGGTAACGTCTTGTTCGATTTTGCCCAGGAGCAGGGAATGACGGTGTTCGGCACCTCGGCTAAGTACATCGATGCGGTGAAAAAAGCGGGCCTCGCGCCGATGAATAGCCACGACCTTTCGGCTCTGAGAACCATGACGTCCACCGGATCACCGCTGGTACCCGAAAGCTTTGACTTCGTATACGACAAGATCAAGCGGGATCTTTGCTTGTCGTCGATATCCGGAGGCACCGACATCGTTTCCTGCTTCGCCCTCGGTTCCCCGATTCTGCCGGTGTGGCGCGGCGAGCTCCAATGCCGGGGCCTGGGATTGCGTGTTGTCGCCCTGGACGAAGACGGCCGGGAACTGCCGCCGGGGCAGAGAGGTGAGCTTGCCTGTACCGCGCCGTTCCCGTCCATGCCCATCGGTTTCTGGAACGATCCCGACGACGAAAAATACCGCGCGGCGTATTTCGAAAAGTTCCCCGGGATATGGTGTCACGGCGACTACATAGAAATGACGGAGCGCGGCGGCGTGATTATCTACGGGCGTTCGGACGCGGTGCTCAATCCCGGTGGGGTGCGCATCGGCACCGCCGAAATCTACCGCCAGGCCGAACAGATCAACGAGGTGGTGGAAAGCCTGGTGATCGGTCAAGAGTGGGACGACGACGTGCGCGTCGTCTTGTTTGTACGACTGCGTGACGGGTTGTCCCTGGACGAGGAACTGACGAACAAAATCAAAACGCAGATACGCCGAAACACCACGCCCCGTCACGTGCCCGCCAAGGTCATCCAGGTGGCGGACATCCCGCGCACCAAGAGCGGGAAGATCGTGGAGCTGGCGGTGCGCAACGTCGTCCACGGGCGGGCGGTGAAGAACAAAGAGGCGCTGGCCAATCCGGAGGCGCTGGACTTGTTCGCCGATCTCGCCGAGTTGAAGCGCTGATACCGGTAGTCGCGGTCCAACGCCACCGCGTCCGACCCCGCCGTATCCATGCAAACGCAACCTCTGAACGGCATCCGCGTGCTGGATCTGACCCGGCTGCTGCCGGGGCCGATGTGCAGCCTGCATCTGGCCGACATGGGCGCCGACGTAATCAAGGTCGAGGATCCCGGTCGGGGAGACTACGCCCGCGAGATGGGTGGTATCTACGACAGCATCAACCGCAACAAACGCTCTATCGTCTTGGACCTCAAGCAGGACAGCGGGCGCGACGTCTTTCTGCGGCTGGCGGAATCGGCGGACGTGATCATCGACGGTTTCCGCCCCGGGACCGTAGAGCGCTTGGGCGTCGGCTACGACGTCGTCGCCGGGCGCAACCGGCGCATCGTCTACTGCGCCATTACCGGCTACGGGCAAACGGGACCCTACCGGGATAGAGCGGGTCACGATCTGAACTATCTCGCCTGCACCGGTCTGCTGGATCAGGTCGGCACCCGCGGCGGTCCGCCGGCGATACCCAATATCCAGATCGCGGATCTGTTGGGGGGCAGCCTGAGCGCGGTCATGGGGATCCTGTCGGCGCTGGTGGACGCGCAGCGCAGCGGACGGGGCCGTTACGTCGATGTCGCCATGGCCGACTGCGCCCTCGCCCACGCGGTGTTTCCTCTGATGTCCGTGTCTCGTACCGGCGCGGCCGCATCGCGTGGCGCGGACACCCTGAGCGGCGGTTTGCCCTGGTACTCGGTCTACGCGACGGCCGACGAGCGCTACGTGGCGTTGGCGTCTCTGGAAGAAAAGTTCTGGCGCCGCTTCTGCGAAGCCCTGGGGCGGCGAGACTGGATCGCGGATTACCACGCCGACGGCGCGAGACGCGAAGCCCTGCGTGCGGAACTGCAGGCGCTGTTCGAGTCGCAAACGCAAGCCCACTGGATCGCCAGACTCGACGCTGTCGATTGTTGCTTTTCCCCGGTGCTGAAGTTGGAGGAAGCCCTGCAGCATACTCAGTTCCAAGCCCGCGGCATGATATCTCCGGACGAAGACGGCCGGCCGCGTTTCGCGTTTCCCATCCGGCTGAATGATTTCTACTTCGCCGTTGTGCGTCCCGCCCCCGGCCACGGTGAGCACACCCATGAGATCCTGAAGGAACTCGGCTACGGCGAATCGGAAATCGCGTTGCTCACACGCCGAGAAATTGCCTAACCGAGGTTTGCGCGGCGGCAGGGGAGCGGGTAGCATTGTGCCCGTCCTGCATGGACTTTTGCGCAGCCCAAGTCTAAACAACATCCAACATGAAAATACTGGTCCCCATCAAGCGCGTCGTCGACTACAACGTGAAAGTGCGCGTGAAACGAGACGGGTCGGGCGTGGAAACCGCCAACGTGAAGATGTCCATGAACCCGTTCGATGAAATCGCCGTGGAAGAGGCCGTGCGTATGCGGGAGTCGGGGAAGGCGGACGAGCTGATCGTGATCTCGATCGGGGAGAAAGCGTGCCAGGAGACGATACGCACGGCGCTCGCAATGGGCGCCGATCGCGGTCTGCTGGTGGAGACCGAGGTCGAATTGGAACCGCTTGGCGTCGCCAAGATACTGCGCGCGGTCGTCGCCCGGGAGACGCCCGATCTCGTCATCATGGGCAAACAGGCGATCGACGACGATTGTAATCAGACCGGACAGCTGCTGGCCGGTATGCTGGGATGGCCCCAGGGCACGTTCGCGTCCAAGATCCAGTTTTCCGATGGACGCGTCGACGTGACGCGAGAGATCGATGGAGGTCTGGAGACACTGTCGCTGGCGATGCCGGCGGTTATTACCACGGATCTGCGCTTGAACGAACCTCGCTACGTGAAGTTGCCGAACATCATGAAGGCGAAGAAAAAACCGCTGGATACGGTTGGTGTTGCAGAGTTCGGCTTGGAAGTGGGTCCCCGGGTCACGGTTCTCGAGGTCCAAGACCCACCGGAACGCGGTGGCGGCGTCATGGTGGAAACGGTGGAGGAACTGGTGGAAAAATTGAAGAACGAGGCGAAGGTGATCTAGCCATGGCGGTATTGGTCGTAGCGGAGCACGATAACAAGGAACTCAAACCCTCTACTCTCAACACCGTCACGGCCGCGAGCGAGATCGGCGAATCGGTAACGGTGGTGGTCATTGGTGCCCAATGCCGCGAGGTGGCGGACGCGGCGGCGCGCGTCGCCGGTGTGCGCCAGGTTCTGGTCTGCGACGACGCCCGTTACGAACACCAATTGGCGGAGGACGGCGCTGTACTGATTGCGTCCATCGCCGACGATTTCTCGCACATCCTCGCGCCGGCTTCCACCTTCGGGAAGAACCTGCTCCCGCGCGTGGGCGCGCTGCTCGACGTGTCGCCGATTTCCGACGTCGTGCGCGTGCAATCCCAGGACACGTTCGTGCGTCCCGTTTACGCCGGAAACGTCATGGCCACGGTGCAGTCGGGGGACGAGAAAAAGGTCGTCACCGTGCGGCCGACCGCCTTTGCCGCGGCGGACGCCGACGGCGGCGCGGCCACGGTGTCGGAACTGGCGCCGGCCGACGATACGGGTGGTATTTCCCGTTTCGTCAGTCAGGAACTTACCAAGTCGGAACGTCCTGAATTGACCGGCGCGCGGGTCGTGGTCTCCGGGGGGCGGGGGGTCGGCAGCGCGGAAAATTTCCAACTCATCGATCGACTTGCCGACAGGCTGGGCGCGGCGGTGGGTGCGTCGCGGGCCGCCGTCGATGCGGGTTACGTCCCCAATGACTATCAGGTGGGGCAGACCGGCAAGGTGGTGGCGCCGGAGCTGTATATCGCCGTCGGCATCTCCGGAGCTATCCAGCACCTCGCCGGCATGAAAGACAGTAAAGTCATCGTCGCCATCAACAAAGACGAAGAAGCGCCGATATTCCAAGTTGCCGATTACGGTCTGGTGGCAAACCTGTTCGACGTCTTGCCCAAGCTGATCGACGCGCTGGATTGACGAGGCCGATCGTTCAGAGCCCATGTAATTCATTCTAGAGACAGGAATCATGACCACGTATACCGCGCCGCTCCAAGACATGATGTTCGTATTGAACGAGTTGGCGGATCTCAAAGGGGTGGCGGCACTGCCGGGGCACGAAGATGCCACCGCGGACGTCGTGCAGGCGGTACTGGAAGAGGCCGCCCGGCTCGCCGAAGGCGTGCTCGCGCCGCTCAACCAGATCGGGGACCAACAGGGCTCCCGGCTGGAAGGCGGTGAAGTCGTCACCCCCGAGGGCTGGAAACAGGCCTACCGGACCTTCATCGGCGCCGGCTGGAACGGCCTCGCCTTCGAGGAAAAGTACGGCGGCCAGAATCTTCCGTGGTTGCTGGCGACGGCGGTGCAGGAGATGTGGCACGCCGCGAACATGTCCTTCGGCCTGTGTCCCATGTTGACCCAGGGCGCGGTGGAGGCCCTGCTGCTGCACGGCTCACCGGCGCTGCAGGACGTCTACCTCCCGAAGATGATCTCCGGCGAGTGGACCGGGACCATGAACCTCACGGAACCCCAGGCGGGATCGGATCTGAGCGCGGTGCGCATGAAGGCCGTGCCCGAGGGCGATCACTACCGGCTGTACGGGCAGAAGATCTTCATCACGTACGGCGATCACGATCTGACCGAGAACATCGTGCACATGGTGTTGGCGCGCTTGCCCGACGCCCCCGAGGGTGTGAAAGGCATTTCATTGTTCCTGGTTCCGAAGCTGCTGCCGGATGGCGACGGTAACGCGGCCCAACGTAACGACGTGCGTTGCGTATCGCTCGAACATAAGCTGGGCATACACGCCAGTCCGACCTGCGTGCTCGCGTTCGGTGACAACGAAGGCGCCGTGGGTAGTCTCCTCGGCGAGGAAAACCGCGGCCTCGAGTACATGTTCACCATGATGAACCTGGCGCGCCACGCGGTCGGTGTGGAGGGACTGGCGATCGCGGAGCGCGCGCTGCAGCAGGCCAGGAGTTACGCCAGGGAACGCATACAGGGACGCCCCCTGGGCGCGCCCTCGGCGGACCGATTTCCCATCGCGTATCATCCGGACGTTCGCCGCATGTTGATGACCATGCGCGCCAAAGTCGAAGCGATGCGGGCCTTGGCTTATCTGTGGGCATCGGCGCACGACAAGGCGCACCGGCATGCGAAAGAGGACGAAAGACTGCGCTGTCAGCAGATGGTGGAGCTGTTGACGCCGGTGGTGAAGGGCTGGTGCACGGAGACCGGAAACGAAGTAACGTCTCTGGGGATCCAGGTGCACGGCGGTATGGGATACATCGAGGAGACCGGCGCGGCGCAACACTTCCGCGACGCGCGCATTACCACGATTTACGAGGGCACCACCGGCATCCAGGCGAACGATCTCGTCGGACGAAAGATTCTACGCGACCAGGGACAGGCTGCGCGCAGCTTCATAGACTCGTTGCGCGATATAGACCTGGATGCCCTCGACGGCGCCGGTCGCGCGCTGGAATCCGGCATCGCGCATCTGGAGCAGGCGACCGATTGGATCGTCAATGCCGCCAGCCGGGATCCGCGTCTGCCTGCGGCCGCGTCCGGTTACTACCTGCAGATGTGGGGTGTGGTCGTCGGCGGTTGGCTCATGGCCAGGGCGGCTCTCGTGGCCCAGGACAAACTCAAAGACGGCAGCGGCGACGCCGCGTTTTATCGCGCGAAGATCGAAACTGCGCACTTCTTTGCGACCCACGTGCTGCCGCAGACCGGCGCGTTGCTACGGACGATTACGGAGGGCTCGGAGGCGTCGCTGGCGTTGGAGCCGGAGTTGATCTAGGCGATCCGACCCGGATGCCGCGCCAAGCCGTAGTTAGAAAGGGACGCCCACAAGCGTTTCGGCACCGCTCGATTGCACGCCGCGCCTGTCGGCGCTGCGTCCGTACGCGCCGCCGTGGCTGCGGCGTCAGACCAAGAGTACGATCAGAAGAAACACGGCGGCCAGGATCCAGGCGCAGCATATTCCGCCGGATGTGGGAACGTGCTCTTCGGGCCGATAGTCGGTCATTTCGCAACCTCCACGCAGCTGACTATCTCTCGTCAGACGGAAATCTAGCGCGCGCAGCCCTGTGGGTCTGTTGAATAATCCACTCTATTTTGTGACAAAGTTACGAAGCCGGGCATGCGGGCGCCGTCTGCCGGCCGGAAAGGGGACCGCCCCGCACCTGTGGTCGGCCCGCAGGCGAGCCCCGAAGGGACGACAGTGTTAGGTCTCGACTTGCCGCGCCGCGGCGACGGGAAGGCGGTCGATGCGCTGCATTTCAGGATCGAGCAACAGCTCGGGATCCTTTAGGTAGTCGAGGAAGAAATCCAGGCTGTCCATGCCCCAGAACAGTTGCCCGTCCGCGACGAAGGTCGGGACACCGAAGACCCCCAGCTCGATCGCCCGGCCGCCGTTGTCGCGCAGTTGTTGCTTCACCGCCGCGGACTGCAACATCGCGTCCGACACATGCAGGCGTTCCTTCAGAGTTTGCCAAGCCGGGTCCTCCGCAGGCAGGTGGCCGTCGCGCCAGATGAATCGAAATATTTCTCGAATGGCGTCCGATTCGCTGTTCAGCGCAACGGCCAGACGCAGCGGCTTGATCGGATTGAACGGGTGCGCATCCGGAAAGCGAAAAGGTGTCCCCTGCTTCGCCGCCATCCACAGCAGCTGCCGGTAGATGAACCGCCGCTTGGGCGCCACCTCCGCAGGGCCCTTTTGTCCCCAGTGGTCGAGCAGCCCTGCGAGCAACACGGGGCGGCATTGCACCTCGAGCCCGCGTGGAAGCCGCTCCCATTGTTCAAGTTGTAAATAAGAGTAGGGAGAGATAAAGTCGAAAAACCATTCTGCCTGTTTCATAAGGTACCGCGGTGGTCCCAGGGACGACGGAGTCCAATACTGCTTGACCCTTCGGGGGGCGTCAATTCACGCTCGCGTATGTCACGTATCAGTGCCGACGAATTCGAAAACATCGCCAAGGAGCGGGTGCCTTTCATCGGCCAGCTCGGGGCGGTGGTGGAGGAGATCGACGCCGGACGCGCGCGCCTGCGCCTCCCGTTTCGCGACGATTTCCTGCGGCCGGGCGGCACCATTTCGGGTCCGGTGATGATGGGTCTGGCCGATCTCGCGCTCTACGCCGCGGTGTTGAGCAGGATCGGTCCGGTGGAGCTGGCGGTGACCACGAACCTGAACATCAATTTTCTCAGACGACCTCTGCCCGGCGACATCGTCGCGGAAGCGGCGCTGCTGAAGCTGGGCAAACGCCTGGCGGTCGGCGAAGTCGGCCTGTTTCTGGACGGTGAAGACGAAATGGTCGCCCACGTCACCGCGACCTATTCGATACCCCCGGAACCGCATCACAAGCCGGCAAATGCGGAGTGATCCCGCCCGTACACGCCGCGCCATGATTTTCTTCGAGCATTCGGCAACTACATAGGGGTCTTAGCTATGGCCAACGAAGCCTTCACCGATATCCAGGCGTGCGTGTTCGACGCGTACGGTACCCTGTTCGACGTACATTCGGCCGTCGCGCGGCACAAGCAACGACTCGGCGACGTCGGCGATGCGGTCTCGATGCTGTGGCGGACGAAACAATTGGAGTACACCTGGCTGCGCAGCCTGATGGGCCGCCACGTGGATTTCTGGCGCGTGACCGGCGACGCCTTGGACTATGCGCTGGACGCGCACGGCGTCGACGACACCGGTCTGCGCGACGATCTCATGCAGGCGTACCTGCAGCTGGATGCGTACCCGGAGGTGCGATCGGTGTTGCTGCGTCTGCAACGGCAGGGCATGCGCACCGCGATCCTCTCCAACGGTTCGCCCATGATGCTGGAGGCCGCGGTGTCGGGTGCCGGCATTGCGGATCTGCTCGATTTCGTGTTGACGGTCGAAGACGTGGGCATCTACAAACCCGACCCGCGGGTCTACCAGCTGGCGGTGGACCGGCTCGGGATCGACGCCGAGCGCATGAGCTTCCAGTCGTCGAATTCCTGGGATGCGGTGGCCGCGGCGACCTTCGGCATGCGCGTCGCATGGATCAATCGATTCGGGCAGCGGCGCGAACGCCTCACGGCGCAGCCGCACGCGGAGTTGCGCACCCTGGAGGAGTTGCCGCCTTTGCTTGGTCTGGAATAGTGTCGCAACACCGTCGATATCGAGCGGTGCAAGTCGTGTGGTCGACGGTGTCGGCACCGGGGCCATGAGCGTTCTGCGTCTCGCCGCGCGAGATTCCCTCTATTACGAATACCATCCGCCCGCCCGGGAAACGGGCGCCACGTTCGTGTTTTTCAATGCGCTGACCGGCGATGTCGGCATGTGGAATGCGGAGCTGGTGCCGGCCCTGGCCGGCCACGGCTACGGTAGCCTGGCGTACAACCTGCGGGGGCAGGCGAAGAGCGAATTCAGCGATTCCCGGGCGCTGGATTGCGCGCACATCGTCGAAGACGCGATCGCCCTGCTGCGCCACGTGGATGCCCCGCGGCCGATACTGGTGGGACTGTCGATCGGCGGCCTGTTCGCCGCGCGCGCGGTGCTTCAGGGTGCCGGGGCGGAGGCCCTGGTGCTCATCAATACCTTGCGCCGCTACGGACCGCGCCTGCGTTGGATCAATGACGCCGTGTTGCGCTGCGCGGAGTTCGGCGGTCTGGAGCTGTTTCGCGACCTGTTCTGCCCGCTGTTGTTCAACGAGAACTGGCAGGCGGCGAACCGCGACCAGTTCCTGCTGCGCGATGCCTATCAGCCGATCGATCGATCAAGCGGTATCTATCATCTTCTAAAGCATGCCGGCACCGCCGATTGGGATCTCGATTACGAGCGCCTGACGCTGCCGACTCTGGTGCTGACCGGGCTCCAGGACCGCGTGTTTCTGAACCTGGACGACGTCGCGACGCTGGCCGCCCGCATCCCCACCCACACGCGGGTCGATCATCCGGAGGCCGGACACCTGCTGCCCGCCGAGCATCCGCGGTGGCTGGCGGATACGCTCTTGGATTTCGCCCGCGCGTTATGACGGCACCGTGGCGTCGGCACGCCTGGCTGGCTTATCTTGCGGTTTTCGTCGGTGTCTGCGGCCATGCGTCCAGCGAGTTCGTGGCGGTGCTGTCGCGGGTGGCGGGTCCGGAGCTGTCCGTCTGGCGGTTTACCCTCGGCAGCGCCGGACTGATCGCGCTGGCGCTCCTGTTTGCCGACAGCCGCGACCTCTTAGCGCCAATGCGGGCGCACGGCCTGCGCCTCGTCGGCTTGTCCGCGCTTGGCATCACCGTGGGTTATCTCCTGTTTCACTGGTCGCTGGACTTCGCCACGGTTCCGCAGGTCGCCACCACGGTCACCACCATTCCGATCTTCGTCGCCCTGGCGAACCTGTGGATCAACCGACAGCCGATATCGGGCGGCCGCTGGTTGAGCGGTATCGCGGCGGTGATTGGGGTGGCGTTGCTGCTCACGGACGGTTATCTGGCCAGACTGGCTGGGGATGTGAACAATCTTTTCGGCGTATTGCTGGCGGTTGGCTGCGCCGCCACCGTCGCCGCCTACACGGTTTGGGTGCGCCCATTGATCGCCGAGTTCGGGGCGCTGCGGATCACCGCCATCACCCTGGCGCTGGGCTCGATCGGACTCTGGTTACTGGTCGGCATCAGCTTTGACGTCTGGGTGAATCCCGCTACCTTGTTTGAGCGCCCGGCACAACAGGTCGGCGCACTCATCACCATCGCCTTTTGGAATACTACGATCACGCAGTTCCTCTGGATCGGCGGCCTTGCGGCGGTACCCGACATCACCCGCGGCAGTTATCTGTTTTTCTTGAAGCCCGTCATTGCGGTCGTCCTGACGCTGATGTACCTTGGGCAGACGGTGACGCCCATGCGCTGGGCGGCAATGGCGGTCATCTGCAGCGCGGTTTTGGTGGAGATGAACTGGGATAGATTGCGGGCACGCGCCCTTTCGAGGGGGTAGGAGCCTGTCCCCGTATGCGTGCTCCTACTGCGAACCCGGGACAGCGGCCCATTTTGCCGAAGCATCTCGTCGAATAGCGGGCTGTTCTCCTCGAAGCTTCGACCAACTGCCCTCGCCCTCCCACATTCTTGCTACGGACAGAATACTCGGGTTGGTCCTAGGCGACGCGGTCTCCGGGCTCTCTTCCGGCAAACACGGCGTCGAGATTGTCCAGCGCCCGGAAACCCATGGCGTCCCGGGTCTCGTGGGTGGCGCTGCCGAGATGGGGCAGCAGGAAGGTGTTGGCGAGCTCCGCGAACTCCGGGCGGATGCGGGGTTCCTTCTTGTAGACGTCCAGGCCCGCGGCGCGGATCTTCCCCGACCGCAGCGCCGCGATGATGGCGTCTTCGTCGACGATGTTGCCGCGGGCGGAATTCACCACAATGGCGCCGTCCGGCAGCTGGGCGATGCGGTCGGCGTTGAACAGGTCGCGGGTGTCCGGCGTGTTGGGGCAGTGCAGGGCGAGAAACTCCGACTGCGGCAGCAGTGAATCCAGGGAGTCGTGGTAGACCGCGCCCGCCTCCAGCTCGGGATCGAGCCTGCGGCGATTGTGATAATGGATCTGCATGTCGAATGCGCGCGCCCTTTTCGCGGTCACCTGGCCGATACGGCCCATGCCGACGATGCCCAGCCGTTTGCCGGTCACCTGCGTCCCCAGCATGAAGGTCGGGCTCCAGCTGTCCCATCTGCCCCCGCGGATGAGCCGCTCCCCCTCGCTGGCGCGGCGCGCGGCGCCCAGGATCAGCAGCATGGTGAGCTCGGCGGTGGCGTCGGCGAGCACGTCCGGGGTGTTGGTGACGACGATTCCGCGCTCCCTGGCGGCGGCCAGGTCGCAGTGGTCCACGCCGACGGAGAAATTCGCAATCACCCGGACGCTGTCGGGCAGCCGGGCGAGCACATCGGCGGAGAATTTTTCCGTGTGCGTCGCCACGATTGCCTGCGCGCCTTCACAGTGTTGCCGCAGCTCCTCGGTCGTGTAGAGCCGATCCTCGGTGTTGAACCGGGGCGCATAGTCCCGCGCCAGGCGCTGCTCGACCGCCGGAGGGAGTTTACGTGTTACCACTACCACGGGTTTCCGATTCATGTTCGGTCTGCTTTCGGGTTGTCGGCGTCGACAGAGGCGGCACGTGATTGGAGGCGAAGCACGATCACCTGTCTTTGTCGCGGACTGAGGCTCGCCCAGGCCGCTATTTCATCGAGCGTGCGCAGGCAACCCCGACACCATCCGCTTCGCGGGTCGATTACGCAGACTTTGACACAGGGCGATGAAGCGGGTGTATGCATACGATCGCTTGCGGTGTTTGTTCGCACCGCATTATAAACCACTATAAAGTTGCCGCCCGCTGGGGTTTTGTTTACGCTCTGGCGTCGATACAGTGAGGATTCCCGATGTCCGACATACCGACCATCCGCGGAATATTAAAGCAAAACCGGACCATCGCCGTGGTCGGCTTGTCGGCCGATTGGTTTCGCCCGAGCTTTTTCGCCGCCAAGTATCTGCAGGATCACGGCTTCCGCGTGATCCCGGTGAACCCCAACTACGCCGAGGTCCTGGGCGAGCAAAGCTACCCTCGGCTGGAAGACATCCCCGTGCCGGTGGACGTGGTGGATCTGTTTCAACGGGCCGAGGACGTGCCGCCCCACGTCGACGCCGCCATCCGTATCGGCGCCAAGGTGGTCTGGATGCAGCTCGGCATCGTCCACGAGCAGGCGGCGCAGCGGGCGCGGGAGGCCGGGCTGGAGGTGGTGATGGACCGCTGCATGAAGATCGAATACGCGCGATTGTTCGGCGGCCTCAACTTCGTCGGCGTCAACACCAGGCTGATCTCTTCCAAGCGCCCGCTCTGGGTGCCTTACTGAATCCTCGGACCGGGACCCTTTCTTGGCGGACAGAGAATTCGGTATCGAGACCCTGTGCCTGCACGCCGGCCAATTGCCGGACGCGGCCACCGGGTCCCGGGCGACGCCCATCTACCAGACCGCGGCCTACGTCTTCGACGACACCGACCACGCCGCGAGTCTGTTCAATCTGCAGACCTTCGGCAACATTTATACCCGCCTGACGAACCCGACCAACGCCGTGTTTGAGGAGCGCATGGCGGCGTTGGAAGGCGGGCGCGCGGCGGTGGCGGTGAGCTCGGGCATGGCGGCGCAGATGACCGCGCTGTTGACCATCCTGGAAGATGACGACGAGATCGTGTCGGCGAGCACCCTTTACGGCGGCACCTATTCGCAGTTCGACGTCAGCTTTCGCAGGTTCGGCATCCACACCCGTTTCGTCGACCCGGACGAGCCGTCCAACTTCGCCAAGGCCGTCGGTGCCAAGACCAGGGCGATCTTCGCCGAGACTATCGGCAATCCGCTGAACAATATCCTCGACATCGAGGCGGTGGCGGGGATCGCCAAGGAGGCCGGGGTTCCGCTCATCGTCGACAACACCTTCGCCACGCCCTACCTCTGCCGGCCCTTCGACCACGGCGCCGACATCGTCGTCCATTCCGCCACCAAGTTCATCTGCGGCCACGGCACCTCGATCGGCGGCGTGCTGGTGGAGTCGGGCCGGTTCCCCTGGGACAACGGCAAGTTTCCCGGGATGACGGAACCGTCCCGCGGCTATCACGGCGTGCGTTTTTACGAGACCTTCGGCGACTTCGGCTACACCATGAAGGCGCGCTGCGAGACCCTGCGCACGCTGGGGCCGGCGCTCAGCCCGTTCAACGCGTTTCTGTTCCTGCAGGGACTGGAGACCCTGCCGGTACGCATGGATCGGCATTGCGCCAACGCCATGGCGGTGGCGGAGTTCCTCGACGCCCATGCGGCGGTGACCTGGGTCAAATACGCCGGGCTCGCGCACAACGAGTATCACGCGCTGGCGAAGAAATACCTGCCCAGGGGTCCGGGTTCGATCCTCACCTTCGGCGTCAAGGGCGGCCAGGCGGCCGGCGCGCGCTTCATCGAGTCGGTGCAGTTTCTGAGCCATCTCGCGAACGTCGGCGACGCCAAGACCCTCGTCATCCACCCGGCCTCCACCACCCACCGCCAGCTGTCCGAAGAGGAGCAGCGGACGGCAGGAGTGACGCCCGACATGATCCGCATTTCCGTGGGGCTGGAGACCCTGGACGACGTGTTGTGGGACCTGGACCAGGCGTTGGCGCAATCGCAGAAATCCTAACGTACGTCGCCCAGGGAGAAACGGATACAATGCGCGGCGCAGTACAAAATCGACAATCGCTTTTCCAACACGGGATCGGACATGATGTTGAAGGGTAAGAACGCAATCGTCACCGGCTCAACCAGCGGCATCGGCTTGAGCGTCGCGGAAGCGCTGGCGAAACAAGGCGCGAATGTGGTGATCAACGGCTTCGGCGACGAACGTGAGATCAAGAAGATTCAGACGGATATCGAGCAGCTCGGGGTGCGCAGCGCGTATATCGGCGCCGACATGTCGAAACCCGACGAGATCGCCGCCATGGTGGAGCAGGTGGAGGCCGAATTCGGCGGCGTGGACGTACTCGTCAACAACGCCGGCATTCAATATACGTCTTTGATCGAGGACTTTCCCACGGAAAAATGGGACGCGGTCCTGGCGATCAATCTGTCGTCCAGTTTTCATACCATCCGCAGCGCGATTCCCGGCATGCGGGCAAGAAACTGGGGCCGCATCGTCAACATCGCGTCCGCCCACGGATTGGTGGCGTCGGCGACCAAGGCCGCCTACGTTGCGGCAAAGCACGGCGTCGTCGGACTCACCAAGGTCGTGGCCCTCGAGACCGCCGATACCGGGATCACCTGCAATGCCGTCTGTCCCGGATGGGTGCTCACGCCGCTGGTGCAGAAACAGGTCGACGAACGCGCGCAGCGGGAAGGGACTTCCGTTGAAAAAGCAAAGCAGGCGCTGCTCGCGGAGAAGCAACCGTCCGGCGAATTTGTCACCACCGGGCAGGTCGCGGCGATGACGATTTTCCTGTGTTCCGACGACGCTTCGCAGATTCGAGGCGCGGCGTTCAGCATCGACGGCGGTTGGGTGGCGCAATAGCCAGGGCGCGATCGGCTGTGCGAAACTTGGTCATGCCCGTCGAATTGCCAGCTGTGAAACAGATATATTCGCAATAGACTCAATCATATACGCACAGAGACACCGACATGCTTCCCGAAATCAAAAAGATTCTCTACGCCACGGACCTGGAAGAGCATGCGCGACCCGTATTCCGCTACGCCGTGAGCCTCGCCGAGCGCTACGAAGCCAAGATCGTGCTGCTCCACGTCATAGAACCGCTGAGCCCTTCGGCGCAGTCGCTCGTCGCCAGCGTGTTACCGGAAGGCGAGGTCGAGTCCCTGCGGGACAAAGGGATGCAGCGGGTACGCGAGAACATCGAGGAGCGTTTGCGAAAATTCTGCAGGGATGAACTCGGTATGGACCCGAGCGATTGCAGGATCGTCGACGATGCGCGCGTCGTCGAGGGCGGTACCGCGGCGACCATCCTCAACCAGGCCAGGCAGGTCAACGCCGACGTGATCGTCATGGGCACACACGGACGCGCCGGTGTAAGCGAGATGCTGCTGGGTTCGGTGGCCCACAAGGTCATACATCGCAGCACCACACCGGTGCTGCTGGTGCCTCTGCGGACTTGACCGCGACCGGGCCGCGGCCCGGTAATCGGCGTTGACGGCGTTCACAGACATTTTTCCGTAAGCCTGCCGTGAAACGGCGCCTGCAATCGCGCCAGGATGCATCGAATCCGTTGTCCGACGCGTGTGCGAAAAACGAGTCCGGCCCGGGCGATGGCGTCGCTGCGCAGGCGCCGACCGCGAGTTACGGCCCGGCGGATGTCCGCGAAACCGGGTTCCCGCGTGTTTTCGTGGTCGTAAGGTGTCATGCGCTTTCTCCTTCATTAATTCGGTTTGGTTACCCCGAACCGCATCTGAGGTCGGGTTCGTGCGTTCGTTACTGTACATTAATGATTTTTAATTGATAATATAGCTTCTCTTATCATTAATTATGAATATTTTTCATATATAAGCCCGTGAACAAGCTGGAGGACATGACAGCCTTTGTTTACGCCGTCGACCACGGGGGGTTCTCCGCGGCGGCGCGCGCGCTGCAACGCACGCCCTCCGCGGTAAGCAAGCAGATCGGCCGCCTCGAGGATCGCCTGGGCGCGCGTTTGTTCCAGCGCACCACACGCCGTTTGAGCTTGACCCAGGAGGGGCGGGCGTTCTACGAACGCTGTGTGGCGGTCCTCGACGAGATCGAACAGGCGGAGGAGGCGGTTTCCGAGCTTCGTGGGGACGTCCGCGGGGTGCTGCGCGTGGAGGCGGTTGCGGCATTCGCACGCGTGCACCTGCTGCCTCTGCTGCCGGAGTTCATGGCACGCTATCCCGATCTCAGGCTGGAGCTGCAATTGAGCGAACGTTCCGTGGATCTCGTCGACACCGGCGCGGACGTGGCCGTGCAGCTCAGCGAGATGGTTGAGGACGAGTCGTTGGTGGCAAAGAAATTGTTCACCAACCGCCGCCTGGTATGCGCTTCGCCGGTGTACCTCGAACAACACGGTGTGCCGCAGAAGCCGGAGGACCTGCTCGAGCACAACTGTCTGACGCACTCCTCCTTCACCCATTTCAATGACTGGGAGTTCGACGGACCGCACGGCACCAAGGTGCTGCACGTATCCGGCAACTTCGAGGCCAACAGCGCCATGGCCCTGTACCAGGCGGTGCTCGCCGGTATCGGTGTGGCGCGCTTGGCGACCTTCCTCGTCGGTAAGGATCTCGCGTGCGGTCGGTTGATCCCGCTTCTAACGGACTACGTACACGAGAAGTCGTCTCTGCTCGTGATATATCCCCACCGACGCCACTTGTCGCAGAAGGTCCGCGCTTTCGTCGATTTTCTCAGTGAAAAGTTCACCCCCGTGCCACCGTGGGAGAGAGGGGCGGAGTGACAATCGGCGGCCGCGATCGCTCCGCGGTCAGCCAAGAAATTCCTTCAGCGCGTCGACTACCGCGTCGGGTTGTTCCGACATCATCTCGTGTCCGCACTCCTCCAACAGCAGGACCTGCGTGTCCGGGATATTGCGGACGAGCTCCTCGGAGTTTTTCGGCGGCGTCATGCGGTCGTGTCTCGCGAGGAGAAGCAATACCGGGCATCTCAGCCTTCGCGCGCTCTCCAGACCTTGTTGATAGGTATTGCACGCATTCAAGTCGCGATGAAGGACACCGGGGCGGGACCGTTCCAACAGGCGCAAAGTCTGCGCCGACATCCACAAGCCCGGCACCGGATTGCCGCCCATCTGCGCAGCACGGCTGTGGCCCCACAGATTGATCATGTCGTGCGCCCGACGGTCGTTGGCGCGCGCGGCCTCGAGTAACGCGTCGCTGACCGGCATGGGCACGGACGCGCCGAGTAATGCCAGCCGTTCGACACGCTCCGGCGCCCTGGCGCCGGTCTCCAGGGCAACCAGTGCTCCCATGCTGTGGCCGACAACGGACGCCCGTTGAACGGCGCACGCGTCCAGGACCTTCACCACCCAATCCGCCATGGATTGGATGTCGGTCAAGGCCGGACCCTCGGATTGCCCGTGCCCGGGCAGGTCCACCGCCGACACGTTGTGTCCGTGATGGGCTAGATAGCGGCTCTGGAGCAGCCAGACGCTGTGGTCGAGTCCGGCGCCGTGTACGAAGACGACGGTTCGTTGCCCGGCTACGGGCGTCTTGGAACCGGTGTAGCCGTAGGCGCGCTTGTTTTCAACGGAGATTCGCATGATGGTGCCGGTGCTGTGTCGATCGTGGTAAGCGTTGGTGGAACGGAACTGGCGCCTCGAAGATGTCCCCGGCGCGGGCTATTTCTGAGACGCCCGCAGGGCCCTGTCCAGGTCTTCCATCAGATCCTCCGGGTCTTCCAGTCCCACCGACAGCCGGATCGTGCCCTCGGAAATGCCGGCGGCGCGTAGCGCGTCGGCGTCCATGCGGTGGTGCGTGGTGCTGGCGGGGTGAATGACCAAGGATTTCGCGTCCCCCACGTTCGCGAGATGGGAAAACAATTGCAGCGACTCGATGAACCGGCGCCCGGCGTCGCGGCCCCCGGCGAGGTTGAAGCTGAACACGGCGCCGGCGCCGAGCGGCAGTAAGCGCCGGGCGAGCGCATTATCGGCATGATCGGGCAGTTCCGGATACATCACCGATTCCACCGCAGCGTGGTCGTTCAAATACGCGACCAGTTTCCGCGTATTGTCGATATGGCGTTGCATGCGCAGCGGCAGCGTCTCCATGCCTTGCAGGATGTGAAAGGCCGTGGTCGGGCTCATGCAGGCACCGAAATCGCGAGCGCCTTCCTTGCGCGCCCGGGCGATGAACGCGGCCGGTCCGTATTCCTCGGCGAACACCAGATCGTGGAATCCGGCGTAGGGTTCGGTGAGGGTGGGATACGTGTCCGTGTCCAGCCACTCGAATCGACCGCTGTCCACCAGCAGCCCGCCGACAACGATGCCGTGCCCGCTGAGGAACTTGGTGGCGGAATGAAACAACAGATCGGCGCCGTGTTCGAACGGTTTGAACAAATAGGGCGTGGCAAATGTCGAGTCGATCATCAGCGGCATTCCGGCTTGGTGCGCGATATCGGCGACCGCCGGGACATCGAGGACGTCGAGGCCGGGATTTCCCAGAATCTCGGCGAATATCAAGCGGGTGTTCGGTCGCAGCGCCGCGCGAAACGCTTCCGGATCGCGCGGATCGACAAAGCTCGTCTCGATGCCGAAACGGGGCAAGGTGTAGCTCAGGAGGTTGTGGGATCCGCCGTAGAGCGAGCGCGACGACACCAGGTGCGAACCCGCCCCCATCAAGGTGCTGATCGCCAGATGCATAGCCGCCTGTCCGCTTGCGGTCGCGATCGCGCCGATGCCGCCTTCCAGGGCGGCAATGCGCTCCTCCAGGACCGCGTTGGTCGGGTTGGTGATACGGGAATAGACGTGGCCGGCGCGCTCGCCGTTGAAGATCGCCGCCGCCTGGTCGGTGTCGCGGAACACGTAGGACGTCGTCTGATAGATCGGCACCGCGCGTGCGCCGGTGGCGGGATCCGGTCGTTGACCGGCGTGAAGGCTCAGGGTGTCGAAGCGGGGGTATCGCGGCGCGGCCATAATATGCTCAGAGTCGATTCGATTTCGGATGATGCGCAGAGTATAAGGTCCGGGATCGGAAAAGCTAATCGCGTCGTGGCGCCGCCGATGTGCGTGCGCAGCGCTCACATGTTCGGATAATTCGGTCCTCCTCCGCCCTCGGGCACCACCCAGGTGATGTTCTGTCGCGGGTCCTTGATGTCGCAGGTCTTGCAGTGCACGCAGTTCTGGGCGTTGATCTGCAGGCGCGGCCCGCTCTCCTCCTCCACGATCTCGTATACGCCGGCCGGGCAATAGCGCTGTTCCGGCGCCGCGTAGAGCTTGAGGTTCACGTCGATGGCGACGGCCGGGTCCGCGAGTCGGAGGTGGCACGGCTGATTCTCGGCGTGGTTGGTTGCCGACAGATATACCGAAGACAGGCGATCGAAGGTCAACTCGCCGTCGGGCCTGGGATAAACGATCTTTTCACAGGCGGCGGCCGGCAGCAGGGTTTCGTGGTCCACGTGCGCATGGCGCAGCGTCCAGGGTGCCTTGCCGCGAAACAGCATCTGGTCGATGCCCGTGTACAGGGTGCCACCGATCAGTCCCCATTTGAACGCGGGGCGGACGTTGCGCGCACGTTTGAGTTCCTCGTAGACCCAGCTGTCTGCGAAGGCCGCCGCGTAAGCGCTCAGATCATCGCCGCCCGCGGAGCCTTTCGAGAGCGCGTCGAACGCGACCTCGGCGGCGAGCATGCCCGACTTCATCGCCGTATGCGTGCCTTTGATCTTGGGCATGTTCAGGGTGCCGGCCTCGCAGCCGATGAGCAGTCCGCCCGGAAAATGCATCTTCGGCAGGCACTGCAGGCCCCCCTCGTTCAGGGCGCGGGCGCCGTAACCGATGCGTCGCCCGCCGACGAAATAGTGCCGTATCGCCGCATGCGTCTTGAAGCGTTGGAATTCCTCGAAAGGGCTGAGCCAGGGATTGCGGTAATCGAGCCCAATCACGAATCCCACCGCCAACTGCTGCTCTTCCAGGTGATACAGGAACGATCCCCCGTAGGTGGACTTGTGCAGCGGCCAACCGGCGGTGTGCATGACCAGACCGGGTCGGTGTCTCGCGGGGTCGATCTCCCACAATTCCTTGAGCCCTATGCCGTAGGTCTGGGGCGCCACTCCCTGGCGCAGCCGGAAACGCGCCATCAACTCTTTCCCCAGAGAGCCGCGACAGCCTTCGGCAAAAAAGGTGTACTTGGCGTGAAGCTGTATGCCGGTCTCGTAGTTGTCGGTCTTATTGCCTTCCCGGTCCAGGCCCATATCGCCGGTGGCGACACCGCGCACCGCGCCGGCGTCGTCGTACAGCACTTCCGCGGCGGCGAAGCCGGGGTAGATTTCGACCCCCAGCGCTTCGGCCTGTGTGCCCAACCAGCGACAAAGATTACCCAGGCTGACGATGTAATTGCCGTGATTTTTCATCGCCGGCGGCAGTAAGGCGGCGCGCAGCCGGAACGCCCGGTTGCGGGTAAGGAACAGGAACTTTTCCGCCGATACCGGCGTCTTCAGCGGTGCCTCCCGCTGTTGCCAGTCCGGGAAAAGCTCATTCAGCGCACGCGGCTCGATTACCGCACCGGATAGTATGTGCGCTCCCACCTCGGAGCTCTTTTCCAGTACACACACCGTGATCTCGCGGTTGCGCTCGTGGGCAAGCTGTTTCAGGCGTATCGCTGCCGAGAGCCCGGCCGGACCGCCGCCGACGACGACGACGTCGTATTCCATGGTCTCGCGTTCCATGGGAACCTCAGTTGTCGTTATTGATGGGTTTATTATATCGTCGGGCCCTCAGCCCACACAGGGCGGTTTTCAATTTGTTTGCGCACGTGTGCAGGTAGCGGGAGGAGGCTTTGGTTAGCAAGCTCGACGACATCGACGAAAAGGCGAGAGGCACCTTGGTCGAATTGTTGGGGTTGAAGTTCGACCACGTCGAAGCGGGACACACCCGTGCTCATATGCAGATCAAAGCCACGCACCTCGCACCGAACAACTTTCTGCACGCAGCCAGCATTATCGCCTTGGCGGATACGTGCTGCGGGTTCGGCGCCTTGGCCAGTCTGCCGGAAGGTGCCGACAGCTTTACCACGATCGAGCTCAAATCCAACTTCCTCGGCACCGCTACCGAGGGGACTATCGCCTGCGATGCCGTTCTGCGTCACGGCGGACGCACCACCCAGGTTTGGGATGCGACGGTGCGCCACGAGCACAGCGAAAAGACCATCGCTCTTTTTCGTTGCACCCAGATGATGCTGTACGCGGGCAAGTAAACAGAGCGAAGCACGGATCTCTTGCACATGCCGATATTCGGGGCGCACGAACACAAATGACCAAAGGAGTAATTAGTTATGAATGTCGAAGGTTACGCGGCTATCGTCACCGGCGGCGCGTCCGGCATGGGGGCGGAGACCGCCCGCGCCCTGTCCGCGGCCGGGGCCCGGGTGTCGGTGATGGACGTCAATGCGGACGCGTTGCAGCAGGTGGCAACGGACATCGGTGGCTTGGCGATCAGCTGTGACGTCACCAGCAGCGACAGCGCGGAGGCCGCGGTGGCCGAGGCGAAGCGCGCCCACGGCGCGGCGCGGGTGCTGGTCAACTGCGCCGGCATCGCGCCGGCGATGCGCATCGTCGGCCGCGCCGGACCCATGCCGCTGGAGGATTTCAAGCGGGTCATCGACGTGAATCTCGTAGGATCGTTCAATATCCTGCGGCTGGTAGCGGCGGACCTCTACGCCGAGGACGCCGTCGACGACGTCGGCGAGCGCGGCGTGATCGTGAACACGGCGTCGGTGGCCGCCTTCGAAGGACAAATCGGCCAGGCCGCCTACAGCGCCTCCAAGGGCGGGCTGGTGTCCCTGACGTTGCAGGCGGCGCGTGATCTGTCGGGCAAGGGGATTCGCGTAGTGACCATCGCTCCGGGATTCATCGCAACCCCGATGCTGCTGGGTATGCCGCAGGAGGTGCAGGAGAGCCTTGCCCAGCAGTCGCCGTTTCCGAAACGCTTCGGCCGCCCGGACGAATACGCGAAGCTGGTCATGCACATCATCGACAATCAGATGATTAACGGCGAGGTCATCCGCCTGGACGGCGGGGCGCGCATGCAGGCGCGTTAGGTCTGTCCCGACGACGTCTATTCTGCGGAGAACGGCCGCGTCTATGCCGGGACTCGGCGACATCCGGTTCTCCGGCGCGCTGCACGGGCTCGCCGGTGGGGTCCTCGGAGCTAGCCTGCAGGCTAGTGGTGATGCACCTCGAGAATGGGTCGGCTGCCCGAGAACACCGGTTCCAGTTCCACGCCCAGCGCGTCCTCGAACTTGCTCACTGCGCACTGCGATGTAGACGGTGATGATAAACACCGCCTCCACGATCTGCGCTTGCGTGCAATGCTCGTGCAAACGGTCCCACAAACGGTCTTGACACTCGGTTGGCGTCTATGCCGATCTGCACCGTTTGATCCAGGAGCGCTTTCTCGGCGTCCGCCTGATCGCGCTCGACATAGCTGATAGTCGTGTTTCGTTCCTCGCAATTGTTTCGTCGGGTGTTCTTAATTCCACGTACACTGTGCATTAGACCCGGTTTCGATACGTTTGATCGCAACACCCGCACAACGCTTCGCAGGCACCCATTATGCAGCGTCCGCGACGACCCACGCGCGATCCGTCCTCCGCGGCTGGGCCCCGAAGGTCCGCTACCCCCGGAGGGGTATTGTCGGCGGTCGCGTGTGCGTGCTTGGAGCGCTATTGGATGATGGGGGGGGCGATGGGTCGGTTTGCGAGATCGTCCAGCAGCGATAAATCAAACACTTCGCGATCCAGCACGGCTTCGGTGTTTGCTCCCAAATTGAACTTCGTGCCGTTTACGAACCACATCGTGATCGCGCTTCCTTCCCCCGTGGTCACCTGATCGTCGGGAAACACCGGGTCGCTGACCCGCAGGACACGCGGATCCTCGTCGGGACGCCTGGCGGTGACGGAGCCTCGAACCGAGATGACGACGCCGATGCACTCCGTGCCGTGCCGGCCGTTTTCTTGTTTCTTGATCATGATTGCTGGATTGCCGTTGCAGACAACACCGGTATACATGACCTTCCTGCGAACGCCTATTGTCGAAACGTTCTAAGACACCCGCGAGCAGGTAGAAGACCTGTCTGCGGCTAGGATCTGGGAACCTTATACCTGGTGTCCGCGAATCAGCAGCGCCAGCTGCAATCGGTCCTTGGCGCCGGTCTTATTGAATATGGAACCCAGGTGTATCTTCACCGTGTGTTCAGCGATGCCGAGGACGGACGCGATCTGTTTGTTCTTGGCTCCTTGGCTGATGAGAATAGCAACTTGTTGTTCCCTGTTTGTCAGGGAAGTCGGTATCTTCATCATCCTCGTCTCGCTGCCTTTCGAGATCGCTTGATTGGTGTTTTCGACGAACTGCGTGATCAATCGGCGTCCGACCCACATCTGCCCCTGCAGCAAGAGTTCGGTTGCCTTCTCGATCAGCCTGGGGTCCATATACGCATTGGCGTAGCCGCGTACGCCGAGCCGCAACAGGGCGAGCCCTTCGTCGTCGTTGGGTTTATTGGAGAAGACGAACATACACAGACCGGAGATTTCGTTGGTGATTGCAGTAACCCCGATCAGTCGATTCAGGCCTGGAAGGTTCAGATGCAGGAAGACGAGATCCGGTTTTTTTTCCTGGATGGTGTTTCTGAACTCCTCGTATTTTTCCGCCTTGCAGATATCGTTGAAGTGGTTTATCCCGTTGGTCCAACGCTGACGCACGTTCGCGTCGGCGCTACCTAAAAGTATCGACATGATAATTACCCCCGAATTAACAGAACAGTCACCTTCCCCATGAAACATCGTCCTTGTCTCGACACCGCCGAGATGTTAATCCATTAATTCTTTGCGTGCACCCGCGTTGGTGACTTTCTCACAGAAAAAGCGTGACAAGTTTCTCTTTGCGTAAGTGCGCGCCGCAGTGGAACGCGGCGCAAGCGGCATCGCTCATGTTTCAGTCTTACTTATCTTCGCCAGCACCTGCAGGTGCTCGGCCACGCACAGCGGCAGAGCACGAAGGTCGTAGCCCCCCTCGAGCATCGAAATCAATATACCGTCGGCGTGTTGCTCGGCGACTTCCATCATGCGCTCGCTCATCCAGCCGAAAAATTCGGTGCTGAGGTTGATCTGTGCCAGCGGATCGTCCCGGTGTGCGTCGAAGCCCGCGGAGATCAGCACCGCCTCCGGTCGGAACGCGTCGATCTTCGGCAAGACCCGTTCCTGGAATGCAGCGCGATAATCGTCGTCTCCGGACCCCGCGGGCATGGGGCAATTGACGGTCGCACCTTGGCCGCGGCCAACGCCGGCCTCCGTGTGGGCGCCGGTTCCGGGGTAATACGGATACTGGTGCAGGCTGACGTACAGCACCGAAGGGTCTTCCTCGAAGGTGTGCTGGGTGCCGTTGCCGTGGTGGACGTCCCAGTCGAGAATCAGAATCTTCTCCAACCCGTAGTTTTTCTGCAGGTAGCGGGCGGTGATGGCGACGTTGTTGAAGAGGCAAAAACCAAGGGCCGTACTCGTTTCCGCGTGATGTCCCGGCGGGCGGACGAGGGCGAATCCGTTGTCCACCTCCCGGCTGACCACGCGGTCCGCGAGCTCCAGCGCACCCCCCGCGGCCAACACCGCGACCTCGAAGGAGTCCTCGCTGACCCCGACGTCGGGTGTGTCGATGAAAGGCAGACCTTCCTCGATCCCGCGCCTGGCACGGTCGATGTAGCCGCTGCTGTGGGTCGTCTCGATCCACTCGCGATCGATGTTCCGGGGGGAGCAACGCCGCAGCGTCGTGAACCAGGGCTGTCCCTCCAGGTGCGACATCGTCGCCAGCAGCCTTTCGCGCCTTTCGGGGTGGCCCACGCCCGGGTGATGATCCAGATAACGTGTGTCGTAGAGAAAGCCGGTAGTCATCGCATCTCCTCCGAGGGCCGGTTCAAGCAGTTTCCCATTATTTGCGCGCGTTCAGGAGCCTGTCCGGGTATTCGTGCTCCTACTGCGAACGCGGGACAGCGGCCCACTTTGCCGAAGCTTCTCCTCAAATAGCCGGCTATTCTCCTCGAATCTTCGGCCAACTGGTCTCGCTCTCCCACATTCTCGCTACGGGCAGAATACGCGGACAGGCTCCTAGTCGTTTTCTGCACGCTCCTGGTAATGAGCTGGCCAAAGCCGGCGCACGACCTCACTGTCCGGTGCGTACGCATGGCATGTCGCCAGTAACAGCGGACGCTTGCGGGCGTTGTCGGTGCGGGCGGTCCGCGTGCGCATCTTTATCGGGAAAATCGCCTGAAACGCGGTCGTCGCCACGGGGCCCAGGAGTTCGCGCAGGTGCGTGCATCCCTTTACCCCGCCGACACGATTGCTCACCTGTTTTCGCCAACCGGGTTTGATCGTTGTGCCCTTGAGCTCGCTGAAATTCAGCGTGGCTTGCGGACAGATGCTGTAGGGCCCGTAGTCGGTGACCGCCTCGACGTCCCGGATGACGAAATCCTCGTCCACGGTCAGACGAATCCACATCTCATGTATCGCTTCCCCGGATTTGATTTCTCCCCGATCGTGGTTGGGGAAGCTGTAGGTCTTGGTGTCGACCAGGTGGCCTTCGATGTCCCACAGGCCGTCTTCGCGGCGGTAGCCCTGGCACTCGATGTGACGTTGATGAATGAGTTCGCGTTTTATGTTCGGTTTCGACAAAGGCATGACGATTGATCAGAATGCTTCAGTTTCAACAGCTCGGACCCTGGATACGGTGCCGTAAAGGGTGTTTCCTCTTTCGCACCCAGTCGTCCACGTGCTCCTCCGCGTCGCGGCGCATCCGTCCTATGTCGGTGTTTCCAATTTCCTGGCGCGATCGCGCAGCAGGTACTTCTGGATCTTTCCGGTCGAGGTCTTGGGCAGTTCCCCGAAGACGACGGCCTTCGGGCACTTGTAGTGGGCCAGGTTATCGCGGCAGAAGTCGATTATCTGTTGCGCGGACACGGTTCCGGCGCTGCCTTTCAAGGTGATGAAGGCGCAGGGGGTTTCCCCCCATTTTTCGTCCGGTCTGGCGACCACCGCGGCGGCTTCCACCGCGGGATGTTTATACAGCACGTCCTCCACTTCTATGGACGAGATGTTCTCTCCGCCGGAAATGATGATGTCCTTGGATCTGTCTTTGATCTGAATATATCCGTCGGCATGCATGACGCCGAGGTCGCCGGAGTGAAACCAGCCGCCGGAAAGCGCTGCCTCGGTGGTGGCGGGATTTTTCAGGTAGCCCTTCATGACGATGTTGCCCTGGAACATCACCTCGCCGATGGTCTCGCCGTCGCGCGGCACGGGCTTCATGGACTCGGGGTCGATGACGTCGAGGTTGGCAAGCACGTGGTAGGGCACGCCCTGGCGCGATTTCTGCATGGCGCGTTCTTCCATCGGCAGGGTGTCCCATGCGGACTTCCACGCGCACATAACCGCGGGTCCGTAGGTCTCGGTGAGGCCGTAAACGTGGGTGACGTGAAAGCCGGCCTTTTCCACGTTGGCGAGCACCGACGCCGGCGGCGGCGCTGCGGCGGTCATGATCTTGACTTCGTGGTCGAAGCTGTTGCGTTCCGACTCGGTGGCACCGATCACCATACCCAGTACTATGGGCGCGCCGCAGAAATGGGTGACTCGGTGATCGGCGATGGCGCGAAAGATGTTGGCGCCGGTCACCTTGCGCAGACACACGCTGGTTCCCGCCACCGCCGCCAGGGTCCACGGAAAACACCAGCCGTTGCAGTGGAACATGGGCAAGGTCCACAGATAGGTCGGATGGTGTCCCATGTCCCAGCCGACCGCGTTGGAGAGCGCATTCAAATACGCCCCGCGGTGGTGGTAGACGACGCCCTTGGGATTGCCGGTGGTGCCGGAGGTGTAGTTGAGCGAGATCGCTTGCCACTCGTCCCGCGGCGGCTCCCAGGCGAAATCCGGGTCGCCGCTCGCCAGGAACTCCTCGTACTCCATCTCGCCCAGGAAATCCCCCTCGGAGACTTCGGGGTCGTCGATGTCGATGACCAGCGGCCGCTGCTTCGCCGCCCCCAGTGCCTCGGCGACGATGGGGGAGAACTCGCGGTCGGTCAACAGGACCTTGGCCTCGCCGTGGTCCAGAATAAACCCCATATTGGCCCCGTCGAGCCGCGTGTTGATGGTGTTCAGCACCGCGCCCGCCATGGACACGCCGAAGTGCGCCTCGTAGATGGCGGGGATGTTGGACGCGACCACGGCGACCGTGTCTCCGGGGCCTATGCCGCGCCGTTGCAAGGCGGAGCCCAGCCGCCGGCAGCGCTCGTAGGTCTGTCCCCAGGTATAGCTGCGGTCGCCGTGGACGACGGAGACGTATTCGGGATACACCGCGGCGCTGCGCTGGAGAAAACTCAAGGGCGAAAGGGGCGTGTAATTGGCCGGGCCGGCGTCCAGGCCGTTGGCATAGGGGCCGACATCGACGGGCGTAGCGTTCACGTATGGCTCCTCCGGGTGAGAAAATCGGATGACTTTTTTCACACGTAACGTACCATTCACCCCGGCAGGTTAAAAGACCATCTCCACGATGCGGATGACGCGGATGCCCTCGGACTTCGACCGACAGCACGGCTACTATCTGGAAGACCTCTCCCCCGGCATGACCGAGGTCTTCGCCAAGACCATCACCGACGCCGACGTCGCCATGTACGCGGGCGTGTCGGGGGACACCAATCCCCTGCATCTCAATGCAGAATTTGCGGCACAGACCCGCTTTGAAGGCCGCATCGTCCACGGCATGTTGACGGCGAGTTTGTTGTCGACCCTGGTGGGCACGCGCCTACCCGGTCCGGGAGGGGCCTACGTAAGCCAGCAGCTCGAGTTTCTCAAGCCGGTCCGGGTGGGCGACACCGTCACCGCCGCAATGACGGTAGTGGAGATCGATCAACATAGCCAGCGCGTTCACCTCGATGCCGTGTGCCGGGTCCGGGGCGAAGCCGTCGTCCGCGGACCCGGGGTGGTGTGGGTGCCGAGCCGAAAGCGGACTCCACGATGAATGCGCGGGATCTGTGCCCGCGCGTTACCGCTGCCGGTGCCAGCGCGGCGTGCGCTTCTCCAGAAAGGCGTCGATGCCTTCGATGGTGTCGGCCTCCATCATGTTGCAGGCCATGACGTCGGAGGAGTACTGGTAGGCATCGGTCAGGTCTCTGCCGAGCTGCCGGTAAAACATCTCTTTGCCGATACGCACGGCCACCGGCGTCTTGTCGGCAATGTCCCGCGCCAGCGCTTGTACGGCGTCGTCCAGCGCCTCGGGGGGGACCGCTTGATTGATCAGTCCCCACGCCTCCGCGGTCTGGGCGTCGATGAACTTCCCGGTAATCAGCATCTCGAAGGCGCGTTTACGCGCGAGGTTGCGGCTCAAGGCCACCCCCGGCGTCGAGCAGAAGAGACCGAGATTGACTCCGGACACCGCAAACGCCGCGTCCGTGCTCGCAATCGCCAGATCGCAGGTCGCCACAAGCTGGCATCCCGCCGCCGTGGCGAGTCCCTGCACGCGGGCAATGACCGGCTGCGGCAGCTCGACGAGGCTCAGCATCATGCGGCTGCACTGCCCGAACAGTTCCCGGTAGTAGGCCTGTTCGGGCCTCGAGCGCATCTGCTTCAAATCGTGGCCGGCGCAGAAGGCGTGGCCGTTCGCGGCCAACAGCACCACGCGCACGGAATCGTCGGTCTTGATGGCGTCCAGTGCGGACTGCAGGTCGGTGAGCAACTCCTCGGACAGGGCGTTGTACTGCCTGGGGCGATTCAAAGTCAGGGTGGCGATGCCGGCGTCGTCCCGGCGGCATAAAACGGCCTCTTCGGCGAGCGCGGATTCAGAAGTGTTCATGCAGACCGTGTCCAGTGCTGTTGCCTGGTCTCATTCTGCGCCCGCCGATTTGCCGTTGCAAGTGATGCGGCCGATGTGACGACGAGGTTACACCGAGACCGCCAAGGCGGGGATTCGCCTGCCACCGGGATTACGTTAAGCTTCGTCCGTCGAGTGGAGAACGCCATGCGTTTGATAGAACCGAAGTCCCGCGATTTCGACCGTATACGCCGTGAGTTCCATTGGCGGATTCCCGAACGCTGCAACATCGCTTTCGAAGTCTGCGATAAACACGCGGCGTTGTCGGAGCGGCCCGCCCTGTTCTACGAGAATGCAGACGGGGACGTCGCGACCTACACCTTCGGCGATATAAGGTCGCTCTCCAACCGCTTGGCCAACGCCCTGGCGGCGCTCGGCATCGAGAAGGGCGACCGCGTGGGCATCGTCCTGCCGCAGCGCGTCGAAACCGCGGTCTCGCACGTCGCGCTCTACAAGCTCGGCGCGGTGGCGCTGCCGCTCTCCATCCTCTTCGGACCCGACGCCATCGAATATCGCCTGCGGGACAGCGGCGCCAAAGCGGTCATCACCCGCGGCCGCCACGTGCCGATGATACGGGACCTGCAGGACCGACTCCCCAGCCTGGTGCGGGTGATCAACTGCGATCGCGGAACCGAAAGCGGAGATTTCTGGCGGCTGATGGAAGCGGGGGCGGAACAACGCGCCATCGTGGACACCGGGGCAGACGAAGCGGCGTTGTTGATCTACACCTCCGGGACCACGGGTCCTCCGAAGGGAGCCCTGGTTGCGCATCGCTCTTTGATCGGCAACCTCCCGGGATTCGAGATGTCGCAGAATTTTTTTCCCGAAGCCCGCGACGTCTTCTGGACCCCGGCCGACTGGGCCTGGACCGGCGGGCTATTGGACGGTCTGTTGCCGAGCTGGTACTACGGCAGACCGATCGTCGCCTTCGAGGGTGGCAAGTTCGATCCGGAACGCGCGTATGGATTGATGGAGAAATACGCCGTGACCAACGCCTTCATTCCACCGACGGCGCTCAAAATGATGCGGCAGCTCGATGGGGTGCGAAACAAATACGAGCTGGCGCTGCGCGCGGTCATGTCTGCGGGGGAATCCGTGGGCGCGGAGGTCTACCAGTGGGGCAGGCAGGACCTCGGCGTGGAGATCAACGAGATGTGGGGGCAGACCGAGTTCAATTATCTGGTCGGCAACTGCGCGCCGATCATGCCGGTGAAACCCGGATCCATGGGCAGGCCCTACCCGGGACACGAGGTCTCGGTGATCGACGACGACGGCAACGAGTTGCCGGCCGGCGAGAACGGCGAACTGGCGGCGCGGCGCCACGGCGATCCGGTAATGTTTCTGGGGTACTGGAACAACGACGCGGCGACGCGGGAGAAATGTCTCGGAGACTGGTTCTGCACCGGCGACGTCGGCTATCGCGACGAGGACGGCTATCTCTGGTTCGTGGGCCGCAAGGACGACGTCATCTCCACCGCGGGACACCGCGTCGGGCCGGGTGAGATCGAGGACTGCCTGCTCAAGCATCCGGCGGTGGCGCAGGCGGCGGTGATCGGCAGCCCCGACGCCCTGCGCGGCAGCGTCATCAAGGCCTATATCGTGCTGGCCGAGGGCCACGCCGCGAGCGAGGCGCTCGAGCGCGACATTCAGGAATCGGTGAAATCGCGTCTCGCGGCCCACGAGTACCCGCGCAGGATCGCGTTCATCGACGAGATGCCGATGACCACGACCGGCAAGGTTCGGCGCATGGAGTTGAGGAGCCTGGACGAGGCGACCACGGAGTCGGGTGCGTGAATACGCCCGGCGAGCGCGCTTCGCGGCCGGATTTCGCGCACTTCCTGCGCATCCCCACGCGCTGGATGGACAACGACGTCTACGGTCACGTCAACAACGTGGTCTACTACTCTTACTTCGACACGGTGATCAACAAATACCTGATCGACGAGGGCGGCCTGGATTTCGCCCGCGACGCGGTCGTCGGCATCGCCGTGGAGACCCACTGCAATTTCCGAAAATCGCTGCAGTTCCCGGACGTGATCGACGCCGGCCTGCGCGTCGGCCGTCTCGGCAACTCCAGCGTGCGTTACGAAATCGGTTTGTTCCGCGAGGGCGAGGACGCGGCCGCGGCGCTCGGACATTTCGTGCACGTGTTCGTGGATCGGGCGTCGCAGACGCCGGTGCCGATTCCGGCACCTATCCGCGCGGCGCTGGAACGCCTCCGCTGACGGCTAGACGCAGTCAAGCTCGTTGTTCGTGACGCAGCAACGCTCGCGCCGCTCTGGATACCGGCTCGCGACCGAGGACGTCGGATATGAACCGTGAAGCCTCGAGCAGGGCGCCCATGTCGACGCCGGTCTCGACACCGAGGCCGTTGAGCATGTAGAGCACGTCTTCGGTGGCAACGTTACCCGAGGCCCCGGTGGCATAAGGGCAACCGCCCAGCCCCGACACGGCGCAGTCCACGGCGGCGACGTCGAGCTGCAGGGCGGTCAGGAGATTCGCGAGCGCCTGACCGTAGGTGTCGTGAAAATGCACCGCCAGCGTTTCTACCGCTACGCGTGCGGCCGCGGCCTCGATCATCTCCTGGGTCTTGATCGGAGTGCCGACGCCGATTGTGTCGCCGAGCGAGATCTGGTAGCAACCCATATCGCGCAGGCGCTCGGCGACGCGCGCCACCGCGGCCGGCGCGATCTCGCCCTCGTAGGGACAGCCCAGCACACAGGAGACGTAGCCGCGTACCGCAATACGGTTCTGGTTCGCCGCGCGGCAGACGTCTTCGAAACGTTCCAGGCTCTCATCGATGCCGCAGTTGATGTTCTTGTGGGTAAAGGTCTCGGAGGCCGCGGCGAACACCGCGATCTCGCGCGCGCCCGCGGCCAGAGCGCGTTGGAAGCCTTTCATATTGGGTACCAGCACCGGGTAACGCACCGTATCCTTACGCCGAATCCCGGCGAGCACGTCGGCGGTATCCTGCAATTGCGGAATCCACTTCGGAGACACAAAGCTGCCCGCCTCGATCACCGGCAGACCGGCGGCGGTGAGTCGGTCGATCAATTCTATCTTTACCGCGGTGGGTACGGATCGGGATTCGTTCTGCAGACCGTCACGCGGGCCGACCTCGACCAACTCGACGCGGCGCGGCAGCTTCATTTTCGCCATGACGGACGGCGTTTTTCCAGGAACGCACGTATGCCCTCCCGGCCCTCCCCGGTGTTGCGCATGCGGGCGTTGGTCCGCGCGGTGTCCTGCACCAGGTCGTCGTCAATACGGGCGCCTTCCACCTCTTGTATGAGTTTCTTCGCCGCGGCTTGCGCATCCGGCCCGGCGTCGTACAAATGGGTCAGCAAGTCGGCTACGGTGTCGTCGAGTTTCTCGGCAGCGACCACTTCGTGCACCAGGCCCACATGGAGCGCTTGTCCAGCGTCGAAGCGTTCGGCGCTCTGGAAATAGCGGCGCGCGGCGCGCCCACCGATGGCCCGCACTACGTAGGGGCTGATCACCGCCGGCACCAGCCCCAGCTTGGCTTCGGAGAGGCTGAACAGGGCGCGCTCCGACGCCACGGCTATATCGCAGCAGGCGACGAGGCCGATCGCGCCGCCGTAGACCGCGCCGTGTATACGCGCGACGGTGGGTTTTGGCGCCCGATCGAGGCATCCCAGCAACTCTGCGAGGCGCATTGCGTCTTGGAAGTTCTCCTCTTCCGAGGCCTGTGCCATGTTGCGCATCCAGGTGAGATCGGCGCCGGCGGAAAAGCTCTTGCCGTTGCCGCCGAGCACGATCACGCGCACGGATCGGTCGCCCTTCAATGTCGTCAATACATCGTGCAACTCATTGATGAGCGCGCCGTTGAGCGCGTTGTGCACTTCGGGACGGTCGAGCGTGACCGAGGCGGTTCCACGGGCGTCGATGTCTAGGGTGAGCGTGTCGGGCATGGCCGGTGCGCGCCGAGAAGCAGGCTGCAAGATACAAGAGTAGGGGCGCGAAAAACAAGATGAATATCGATGGCTCGGCGGCAGTCGGCTTTAGCCCCCGCGGTGCGAAACGCCGCCGTGAACGCGGGTCGACGCCGAGCCTCGCCGGTGGGTGGCCGGCCACTCCGCCCGAGCGGGCCGGTCCCGGGGTCCCTGCCCCCGATGCTTGTGGTTATTGTTCCGCGATCCAGGGTTTTTGCGCCAATCTCAACTGTTGCTGCGCCCTGGCGGCGAGCTTTTCCGCCTGGTCGTAGGACGCGATGTTCACTATTGACATGCGATACATCGGCCTTTCGTTGACGGTGACGTCTTCCCGCTGAATTTCGATGCCCAGGTCTTTGGCTCTGGCTACGAATTTTTCCGCGGCGCCGACATCCGAAAGCGTCGCGAGGTGGATTACCCATGTCGGGCGCACCGCCGGCGCAGGCTTGGTAGCAGTTGTTTGCTGCGTTGCGGTGGCCGCCGAAACACGGTCTTTCAACGCCCGCAAGCGGGTCTCGACGGTTTCGACAGCCGCCTGTAAATCGGTCTGTGTGGCCGCGGTGCTGACCGACGCCGCGATCGCATCCTGCTTGTTTTCAACGGCGGCTAGGCGTTCGGTCAAGGCCGACATCGCCGTGCTGATGCGGGCGGAGCTGTCGTCGGCGTTGGTATTTCTGGTTTCCCATGTGCTCACCGACTGCTCCAAGCGTTCCAGGCGTTCGCTCAATTCCAGCGTGTGGAATCCGAATCCGACGATGCCTGCAACGGCGAAGACGAGCAATCCCCATTGCACTACGCCTGAACCAGCCGCTTTGGATGGACCGCGCGTGTCGGGCGCGGCGGGGTTGGCGCCGGAAACCGAGGCCTTCTCGGGTTCGGCGTTTTCGTTCGTGTTGTGCGGGCTCAGCTTCGGTGTCATTCGCTCTTTCATTGATTCCTCTCACGGAATTGTTTGGCGAACCGCCAGCACCGAGCCGATCGCTCTCTGCGCAAAATCCGGGACGCCGCGATCGGCATCTCATGCTGCGTTCGCATCCTGATCGTCAGGCTGGTTTTTACCATACCTGTGCGCGGACCTGGAAATATCGGGTCGCGAACTCCGCCGGGCGTTGTGATCCAGCCCCGCGAGCTGTACGTGTTTGCCGTCGACCCATCGAAAACGGACCTTCGTTGCGGCAACCGGTCGTGCAATAAGTTGTCAATACGTATTATTCGACGCGTCGATCGCCGCACCATTCAACCGAATTCGATAAGGGATTTATTGTGTGCGTACCGGCGCCGTAACGGGGCTTGCGGAAACAACGCGTCGTTCTATCAGAATAGAGACAACGCAAATGACGAACTTGGCGCAGTGGCTGCGGAAACTCGGTCTCGAGCAATACACCGCCCTGTTCTCTGAAAACGACATCGACGACGAAGTTCTGCCGGAGCTCACCGATCAGGATCTGAAAGAACTCGGAATATCTCTGGGTCATAGAAAGAAGATCAATAAGGCCATTGCTTCGCTGCGCGGGACTAGCGGCACGGATGTCCCGGCGACCGCTGCCCCCGTCTCCGCAGAAAGCGTGGTTTCCACCGTCGAGGCGGAGCGGCGGCAGTTAACGGTGTTGTTCTGCGATCTCGTCGGTTCGACGTCGCTCGCAGAAGAGCTCGATCCGGAAGACTATCGCGAAATCATACTCGCTTATCAGGATGTCTGCGCGGGTGCGGTCTCGCGATTCGGCGGCTATGTTGCCAAGTATCTGGGCGACGGCATCTTGGTGTACTTCGGATTTCCGCGTGCGCACGAGGACGACGCGGAGCGCGCGGTGCGTTCTGCTCTGGCTATCGTCGATTCCGTCAGGGACCTGAACGTGGATTCTGCACGCTCGCTGGCGATCCGGATCGGTGTAGCGACGGGTTTGGTCGTAGTCGGAGACATCATCGGCGAAGGCGCTGCACAGGAACAGGCGGCGGTCGGTGAGACGCCCAACCTCGCCGCGCGTCTGCAGGAAGCGGCGCCGGCCGACTCGGTCATCATCAGCGCCGGAACTCGGGAACTGCTGGGCGAGCAGTTCGATTATCAGGACCTCGGACCGCAAACGCTCAAAGGCATTTCCGCGTCGGTGCGTGCCTGGCGGGTGCGGGGGGAGCGTGTGGTGGAGACCCGCTTCGGGGCGACCCACACGGGCCGGTTGGCGAAGTTCGTCGGTCGCGAGCAGGAGGTGGAATCGCTTCTCGATCGATGGCGTCTGGCCAAGGCGGGGGAGGGTCAGATCGTGCTGCTCTCCGGCGAAGCCGGTATCGGTAAATCGCGCATCACGGCCACGCTGAGGGAGCGCTTGCGAGACGAAGACTGCACCCGGATCCACTACCAATGTTCGCCGCACCACGTCAACAGCCCTCTCTATCCGGCGATCCAACAACTGTCGTTTGCGGCTGGATTCGCTCAGGAGGATTCCGCTGCGCAGAAACTTGACAAGCTCACGGCCCTACTGGAGCAGTCGTCGCCCTCGGCGGACGAACTGCCGATATTTACCTCGCTGCTGTCAATACCCACCGACGATCGTTTCCCGCCACTCAATCTGACGCCCCAGGAGCAGAAACAAAAGACGTTGCACGCGTTGGTCGGATTGTTCGAGGGATTGGCGGCGCGGCGCCCGGTGTTGTTCGTGTTCGAAGATGCGCATTGGATCGATCCGACCACGCGGGACGAGATGGATCTGCTCCTGGACCGCACGGCAGGGCTACGCGGATTGGTCGTCATAACGCATCGCCCCGATTTCGAGGCGCGCTGGACGGGGCATGCGCATTCGACGGTGTTGGCGCTGAACAGGCTGAGCCGGAAAGCCGGCGTCGAGCTCATCGACAGCCTGACCGGAGGCCTCTCGCTCCCGGAACAGGTCACCGAGCGGATCATCTCGAAGACCGACGGAGTTCCCCTGTTTATCGAGGAGTTGACGAAGACGGTGTTGGAGTCGGGGTTTCTGATGCGGCAGGGTCGTCAATACATCCTGACCGAACAGCTGGGACAGCTGGCGATTCCCTCCACCCTGCAGGATTCGCTCATGGCCCGCCTCGATCGCCTGGAAGGGGTCAAGGAAATCAGCCAGATCGGGGCGGCCATCGGCAGGGAGTTCCCTCATGCACTGATGCGGGCGGTGGCGCCCTTGGACGAAGCTAACCTCGAGAGAGCGTTGGCGCGGTTGAGCGAATCGGAGATTGTGTTTCGTCGCGGTGTGCCTCCCGATGCGACCTACGTGTTCAAGCATGCATTGATACAGGACACGGCGTACGAGACGCTGCTGCGCGCGCGCCGTCAGCAGATTCATGCGCAGATCGCGGAGGCCCTGCGAACGCAATTTCCACAGCGGGTGGAGAATGAACCGGAGGTGCTTGCGCATCACTTCACCCAGGCGGCGTTGCCCGAGCAGGCGGCGCCGTTCTGGCTCCGCGCGGGGCGGCGGGCCATCGCCCGTTCGGCGAACCACGAAGCCATCGCCCATCTCACCCAGGGCCTGGAGGTCATGAAGCAATTACAGGGCGTCCCCGACGCCAACAGTCTGGAGCTCGATATGCAGATCAGCCTGGGAACGGCAAGCATCGCCGTGCGGGGCTATTCCTCGACCGAGACCGAACAGGCCTATGTCCGGGGGCGGGAGATTCTCGACCAGGTCGGCGACGACCCGCGGCAGTTTGCGGTCCTTCACGGACTGTCCATGTGCTACCTCAATCAGGCGAAGTTGCAGAGGAATCTGGACGTTGCCGAAGAGATGCTCGCCCGCGCCGCGCACCAGGACGACCCCATGTCAAAGCTCGTATCCCACCGTGTATCCGCGGCGGCTCACAACGTCCTGGGTCGGTTTGAGACCGCCCGTGCACACGCCGAGACGGCGGCCGCGCTTTATGACCTCGAGCGGGACCGGGCTTCGGCGCATCTATACGGACATGATCAAGGCGTGGCCGCCTACTGGCACCTGTCCATGGCCTTGTTGTTCCTGGGTCTTCGCGACGCTTCCCAGGAGGCCGCGAACAGGGCGGCGGCATTGGCGAAGGAACTGCAACACGCCAACACGTCGGCGTACTACACGCTGTATGCGGCGTTTACCGGTCTGTTAAAGAACGAATGGCAGATGGCCCGCGACGTTGCCGAGAGGCTGATCGTTAACGCGCTCGACCGTTCCATGGCTTTATGGGTGGTATTCGGTCGGCATCTGCTCGGTAGCGCGCTGGCCGCCCTCGGCGAAGCCGAGGCGGCACTGGAAGAGATACACAGGGGACGCGCCGAAGCGGACCAACTCAACCACAGATGGTTGAAGCCCATAACCCTCCACTTTGAGGCGCAGGCTCTCGTTACCTTGAATCGCGTCGATGAAGCGTTCTCGTGCCTCGACAGTGCCCTTGAAATTATCGAAGCCACCGAGGAACGTTGGTGGGAGGCGGAAGTGCACCGGATGCGCGGAGAATTGTGCCTGCGGGGCGACGGATCGGCATGCGACGGCGAAGCCAGCCTCCGGCGCGCGCTGGAGGTCTCCCGCAATCAGCACGCCAAGCTATTCGAGCTCCGCGCCGCGATGAGCCTCGCGCACCACTGGCGCAGCCTGGGTAAAGTCGGCGAGGCCGGGGAACTCGTCGCCCCCGTCTACCGCTGGTTCAGGGAAGGCTTGAATACCCCCGAATTGATCACCGCCAAGACCCTGCTCGAAGAACGCGCGGCCGCTTACGGGCGGGAACCGCCGACCAATGCGGCGAGAAAGTGTTAGTCACACGGCGGGAGCGCGCACGCGAATGGTTCGGTTCCGGGACTGCGCCTGCAGGCCACGGATTGTCACTGCATCATCCGGCGTCTTTCCGCTCCACGGTTGCCAAGCGCGTAACACCCGGCAACGAGGCCGGGCCACTGTTGCTGCGCCGCATCAATTTGTGCAATTTTTCGCTGAATTGCACGAAAAACCAGAGTATGATGCTAGGGAATAGGCTACGAAAGCGCGCCTGAAATGTGGGCATTAAGCACGCGCGGCAGTTCGGAGGGCACGTCATGATCGATGTAGTCGCATCCTTACTCGAAGTAGCGTTCCCCGTGCCCTCAGTCGCCCACCGGGCACGGTCAAAGCGAATTCGCCTGATCTCGCTGGGCAACCGCAGTTTGGGGGCGGGTCGGCGTGCTTAAACGACTCGGTATTCGCGGGCGTTTGTTGCTGGCGTTCCTCTGCATCAGCGCGTTCTCTGTTCTGGCCGCCGCCGCTGCATTGTATTCCTTTCTCGAAGTCGGCAGTGCCCTGAACCGGATTACCCGATTCAAGGCCCCGGAGGTCATTTCTTCACTGGAAGTTTCACGCCAGGCCGAACGCTTGGCTCAAGCCGCACAAGCGATGTTGACGGTCTCCAACCCCGGCCAGCGCGACCAGATCTATTCTCAAATTAGTGCCGAAGGCAAGCGCCTCGACAAGATGCTCGAGCAACTCGACGAAGTCATGGAAGACGAAGAGCTGCTCTATACAATCGATTGGACGGTGGGGCAGCTTCGCGGCAATCTCGAGGAAGTCAACGACCTCGTAGCGCATCGGTTCCAATACAGCAACAGTCGTGAAACGAGTCTAAGAGAGTTCCGTGAAGCATACGCAGGGCTCCAACAGATTTTATCCGAGTTGATTCGTGCGCTGGATGACGAGTTGCAGCGTATGAGTTTGGCGAACACCGATTTCGATGCCGCCGCCCATGGTCCGGAAGCGCACAATCCAAAGATGAACAGGCTGCTGAGGTCTCGCGCCACACTGCAGACCGCTCAGCAGCAGCTTTCGATAATTCATGAAGTCATCCTCGAATCCCAAGTGTCGGACCGTGCGCGGCAATTGCCTGAATTGTCGGCGCGGGGGCAGATGGCCTTGGACGAGCTTGACGCGTTGGCAGACAACTTCGATGCCTCGCTGCGCGATACGTTGAAAGCCCGTATCGACGAGCTTCACCAGTTCGTAAAGGGACCGGGCAGCATCTTCACCAGGCTCCGGGATGAATTTTCGGCGCGGGAAAACGCGCGGGATGTGCTGATTGAAAACGCATGGATGTCGGAGGAACTCTCCAACACCGTCGAGCAGCTGGTGGCCAAAAGTAAAAAGCACATGACCGACGCGATCGCCGGAGCGACTTCGGCGCAGCAAACGAGCATATGGATGATCACGGTTATCGTTGTCGTCAGTTTATTGTGTTCCTCCCTCATTGTGTGGCGCTACGTCGGGCGGAACCTGATCCGTCGCTTGACCGAGCTCAGCGACAGCATGGAGTCCGTTGCCGGTGGTGATTTGAGAGTTGATCTGCCCGACAGCGATTCCGAGGACGAGATAGGCCGCATGACGAAAGCGCTTACGGTGTTTCGGGATACCGCGGTGGAAATCGAAGATAAGAACCTGCGGGAAATCGGCCGGGCGCGCCAGCGGCTCATGGACGCCATCGAGCGCATCGGAGACGGTTTTTCCCTCTACGATGCAGACGACCGGCTGGTCGTCTGCAACAGCGTATATAAAGATATTCTCTATCCCAGTCTGGCGCACACGATCAAACCCGGTGCAACCTTCGAGTCGATTGTGCGCGCCGCCGCCAAGCTCGGTCTGATAAAGGACGCCGTGGACCGGGAGGAAGAGTGGATCGCCGATAGACTGGTGTTGCACCGCAGTCCCGGCCAACCGCAAGTGCAGCAGCGCAGAGACGGGCGCTGGATCCGGATCAACGAACGCAAGACCGAAGACGGCAGCACCGTCGCCGTGTACACGGACATCACCGAAATGAAGCGGCGGGAGGAGGAGGCGCAGGCGGCAAGCAGGGCCAAGAGCGAATTTCTGGCCACCATGAGCCACGAAATTCGTACGCCGATGAACGGTGTAATTGGTATGAGCAGTCTGCTGCTGGATACCGACCTCAACGCAGATCAGCGGGATTTCGCTGAGACGATTCGCCAAAGCGGCGAGTCTTTGCTGGCCATCATCAACGATATTCTGGATTTCTCCAAAATCGAAGCAGGTCGGTTCGAACTCGAACGGCAACGATTCGACATCCGTGACGCCATAGAGAGCGTAATCGATCTGCTCGCGGGCCAGGCGTCGACCAAGGGTCTCAATCTGGCCTACGTCATAAAGGGAGATCTGCCCGAGGCCCTGGTCGGCGACGCCACCCGCCTGCGACAGATTCTGATCAATCTGCTCGCCAATGCGGTCAAGTTTACCGAACAAGGGGAAGTGGTTTTATCTGTACGCGGTCGTGCAATCGAGGAAGCAGACACCTTGGCGGAAGCGGCGCCGAACGCGTCCGCAATACCGGTGAACGGTGCCGGGGGACAACCGGTGCATGAGCTTCACTTCGTGGTCAAGGATACTGGAATCGGCATCCCTGCGGACCGCAGGGACCGGTTGTTTCAATCGTTCAGTCAGGTGGACGCGTCGACGTCGCGCCGCTATGGGGGCACGGGATTGGGACTGGCGATCAGTAAGAGATTGTGTGAACTCATGGGCGGGAGCATGTGGGTGGAGAGCGAGGGGATACCGGGCAAGGGCTCGGAGTTTCATTTCACCATCCGCGCGAATGCCGTCACGAGTTCCGCGTATTCTTATCTCCACGAAGCCCAGCCGCGATTCCGCGGTAAGCAGGTTTTGATCGTCGATGACAATGCCACCAATCGACTCATTTTGACTGAGCAGACACGGTCATGGGGTATGTTGCCTCTCGACACCGCCTCCCCGATGCAGGCGCTGGACTGGCTCGCAAAGGACGAAGCATTCGCCGTCGCACTGCTCGACATGGAGATGCCGGAGATGAACGGACTGGATCTGGCGGCCAAGATTCGCGGGCTTGAATCCGATTCAGCCGTTGGCATCGCTTCAAACAAGCGCATGCCACTGGTGCTGTTGTCTTCGTTGAGCGAGCGTGAAGTCGTTCGCGATGTTGATGACGAGGTATCGGATTTCTCCGCCGTTCTTCTCAAACCGATCAAACCCTCGCAGCTTTTCGACGTGCTGATAGAAATCTTCTGCGACGAACGGATCGAGGCGCGGCCACCGGCGGACAAGGTCGCGCCGTTGTTCGATGAAAACATGGCCAAACGTTTGCCGCTGCGAATACTGCTGGCGGAGGACAATGCCACGAATCGGAAGCTGGGGCTGCGCTTGCTCCAGCGGCTTGGCTACCGGGCGGATGTCGCTGTAAACGGCTATGAAGTATTGGGGGCGGTTCGGTGTCGCCCCTACGATGTCGTGCTCATGGATGTGCAGATGCCGGACATGGATGGACTGGAGGCCACGAAGCGTATCGACCGGGAATTGTCCGGCGAACGGCGCCCACGCATCGTTGCTATGACAGCAAACGCAATGGAAGGTGACCGGGAAATGTGTCTCGCCGCGGGGATGGATGACTACGTCAGCAAGCCGATTCGGATCGAAAAACTAATCAACGCGCTGAACAAGTGCGTTCCAATGACGCAAGCGCAAGCAAGGGAAAACGAATCTAGCCGGCGAGCTGGCATGGAAACGCGACCCCGTCGACAGGAAAAGGCAGAACCCGAGAGCCAGGATGATCCCGAGTCGCTGCAATCGGGGCCGACCGAATCGGATGTGCTGGAGCAACTTCGAAAGACCACCGGCGATGACGACGAGTTTGTTGCCGAGATGATCGACACCTTCATAGATGATGCGCCCGGGTTGCTGCAACAAATACAGCGAGCCGCGACGCAGGGAGATGCGGACGAACTTCGGATTGCGGCCCATAGCCTGAAATCCAACAGCGCCGAATTTGGAGCCAGGGTGCTTTATGAGTTGTGCAGGGAGATGGAGGCCATGGGCAGAGCGGGAACGCCGGGTGAGGCGAAGCCCCTGGCCGACCGGGCAGGCGCGGAATACGACAAGCTGGAGGCTGTATTGCGAAACCTGCGCGCTGGGACTCATGCCGAAGTACAGTCGCTGCAATCATCGTGAGCATTGCGATGTGTTTCGGAAGTGACGTGGAATTGAATACGCTTTCGTTTTGAGTGTTGAGATGATGACTCAGGAATATGGCAATATTCTCGTGGTCGATGACAATCGGATGAATCGCCTCAAGCTGCGTAAGAGTCTGGAGAGGAATGGCCACAGCGTGAGTCTGTCTGAAGACGGACAGGGGGCGCTTAAGTCTTTACGTGCGCAATCCTTCGATCTCGTGCTGCTTGACCTGGTGATGCCGGGCATCGACGGTTTCCAGGTCCTCGAGGCCATGCAGAACGACTCCGAGCTTCGATCGATTCCGGTGATCGTGATATCAGCCGTCGAAGACAGCGACAGCGCGCAGAAGTGCCTGGACCTTGGAGCAGAGGACTATTTAATGAAGGACGTGGCGCCGGCGGAGCTGAACCAGCGTGTGACGGCCAGTTTATCGAGAAGAGATATGTCGGGAGAGCCTATGTAATCCCGCGCCTGGTTATTTGACGACCGGGTCTTATACGCAATATCAGAATGATGCTCTCGCAGACACAAACAAAGGATGATGAGACCCTCGCGGGCGAAGCGGGCGACTGCGGTCACGTCCTCGTCGTCGACGACAATCGACTGAACCGCCTCAAGCTGGCCAAAGGCCTCGAGCAGCAGGGCCATACGGTGCGGCTCGCGGAGAACGGTCGCGAGGCCTTGGAACTGCTGCGTTCCGAATCGTTCGACCTCATGTTGCTGGACATTCTGATGCCGGAAATCGACGGCTTTGAGGTCCTGCGGCAGATCAAGGACGACGGGAAGCTGCGGTATATCCCCGTCATCGTCATCTCCGCGCTGGAAGAAATGGAGAGTGTGGTGAAGTGCATCGAAATGGGGGCGGACGATCATTTGGCGAAACCCTTCGATCCGGTGTTGCTGCACGCGCGCATCCGCGCCAGTCTTGGGAAAAAGCGTCTGCGTGATCGCGAGTTGGCGGCAGAGGAAGCGCTGCGTAAGGCGGCGGAGCAGGCGCAGGCGAACCTGTCGCGTTATTTTTCGCCGAACTTGGCGAAACAGCTGGCGGATGATCCTGAGTCATTGGATCTGAGGGGCCAGCGGCGAAACGTGACGTTCGTATTCACCGATATAACCAACTTTACGCCGCTCATCGAATCGTTTGAGCCCGCGAAGATCTTGTCTTTGCTCAACGAATACCTGGACGCGATGACGCGAATCGTATTTCGTCACGGAGGCACGGTAGACAAGATCGTCGGAGACGCCGTGTATGCGATGTTCGGTGCGCCGTTGGAGCAGCCCGAACACGCTTCGCGCGCTGTCAGCTGTGCAATGGAAATGGACGAATTCTGCCAGGACTTTCAAGAGCGGCAGAACGTTTCGGGCGTGTCATGGGGCGTCACCCGCATCGGTGTGCATTCGGGGCCGGCCATTGTCGGTAATTTCGGCGGCGAAATGTTCTTTAATTACACGGCATACGGAGACGCGTTGAACACCACGGCGCGCCTGGAGAGCGTCAACAAACATTTGGGCACCCGGATCTGCGTCAGCGCCAGCGTCGTTGAGCAGATACCCGGCTTCAAAGGGCGGCCAGTGGGAATCCTAGTGTTAAAGGGAAAATCCGAACAGATCAAGGTTTTCGAGCCGCTTTCCGACGAATTGGCGGACGCCCCGGGAACCGAAGCCTATCGCGAGGCATTCGCGCAATTGGAGGCGGGCGAATCCCGGGCCAGTCAGACTTTTGCTGCGGTCATGGGTCAGTACGGAGAAGACCCGCTTGCGACCTTTCATCTCAAGCGTCTGCTCGCGGGGGAAGGGGGCATCAGCATCCGCTTCGCAGAGAAGTAAGCCCATCGCCGTTGGCGTACTTTGGGGGTGCACGCCGACCGCAGGGCCGCCGCCGTGCAAACCGGATCGGACTCGGGCCGTGCTTGCTGAAAGGCGTACAATTCTGTTCGAATACGCAATCCTAGGGCGGTGTCGTCGAATCAATCGTTATGAGGGCGTGGATACTGGATATGAGTGAAAAAGAGCGATTTCGATATGGTGGAAACAGGGTGGACGTAGAGTGGGACGGCCGCCTGTGTATTCACGTGGGTGAATGCGGTCGTGCCAAGGGTGAGTTGTTCGTCGGCGGCCGCAAACCGTGGTGTGCGCCGGACCTCGTGTCTCCGGCCGAGGTCGTGGACGTCGTGCAGCGTTGCCCCACGGGCGCGTTGACGTACCATTTCAAGGACGCGGAGTCCGCCGAAAAACCGGACGAAGAAAACTCGCTGACGGTGTCCTCCAACGGGCCGTATTTTGTTCGCGGAGACTTGAAGCTGGAAGGCGCGAACGCGCCGGGACTAGCCTTTCGGGCCGCGTTGTGCCGCTGTGGCCGATCCAAGAACAAACCCTTTTGCGACAACAGCCACGAGGAAGCGGGGTTCAAGGATTCCGGTGCGGTCGGCGAGACGGGAGAGCCGCTGGCCGGGACCGGCGGACCGCTGCGTATCGTGCCCCTGAAAAACGGTCCGCTGGCGCTGACCGGAAACCTTACGATCAGGGCCAGTAGCGGGCGCGTGGCCTGGACCGGAACCAGAGTCGCTCTGTGCCGCTGCGGCGCTTCGAACAACAAACCTTTCTGCGACGGCAGCCACGCGAAAATCGGTTTCTCGGACCAGTGACCCGGTGATGGCCGCGCTGCCCGCAAACCGAGTCGGCGGCCGTGCCGGTGTCCATCCCATAGCCCCCTCTCCACGGCGCACATTGCATTAGAAATCGAACTCCATCCGTTGGAACACCCTGCCGGCGTTGCGCTTGGCCAGGAACTCGAAGGTCGGCAAATGCGCATACGCCGATTGGTCGACTTCGTAGGCCTCGTTCAACGAGCCGCCGTTTTCAATCACCTGGGCGACCTTTTTACGCAGTTCGACGAGATAGTCCTTGGTGTAGCGCGTGACTTGCGCCATGTCGGTCGGATCTCCGTGCCCGGGAATGACGATCTCCGCACCCAGGGCGGCGAACTTCTCCCAGGTGTCCAGCCAGGCGGCGGTATCGGTGTGTTCGAAGATCGGCAGCAGTCGCTGATGAAACGCCATGTCGCCGGATATCACCAGGCTCTTGTACGGCAGCCACACCATGATGTCGCCGGGGCTGTGCGCCGGGCCCAGGTACAGCAACTCAATGCGTTCGCCGCCCAATTCGATGACCATCTTATCCTTGAAAGTCTCGTCCGGCATCACCACCGCCGTGCCTTCCGCTTTCTCTTTCGCGGCCCGTTTCATGTTGTCGAGTATGGCGAACGCGTTGTCTTCGATTTCGCGCGCGGCGTCTTCGTGCGCTATGACAGGCACGCCCTGTTCCCGCCAATAACCGGAACCGAGCATGGCATGACCCTGGCCGTTCTCCAATACTACGTACTTGACCGGCTGCCGGGTGACCTTCTTGATCTCGTCGTGCAGGGCCTTGGCCAGGAGGTAGCTATCGCCGGCATTGACCACCAGCACTCCCTCGGTAGTGACCACAAAGGACAGGTTGTTGTTGTGTCCCGAGTTCGCGTAGGTGCGGGGCGCGGTTGCGCCGATGGCCGACCATACGCCTTCGATGACCCGCCGGGGCTTGTCGTAAAGCATCGAGTCCGGGGCCTTGTCGCTGTTGTACAGCGCCTCCCGGGACAATGGCTGGGTGCTTTCCGATGCCGCTGCCGCGTAACACAAAAGCGATACGGATATCGGCAAGAGCGCCGGCAGCAGTTTCAATCGGTTACGCATGACTGCGATTCTCTGAAGCGGGTCCGCTGCCGTCTTCGTCGCAATGACGGGGTGCGTGGGCGATAGGAACGAACGCGCCCCTCATGGCAGCGTGGTAGGTATGCAAAGCCAGCACAGGATGATCGAGCGGCATTCGGGAAATGTTGCGGGCTGGCTCCGGTGCCGCATCCTGCGATGCCAGCGCATCAGCTCCTCGCTCCGAATTCGTTGATGTTCAACACGAACTTCTCGTTGTCTGTGGCAACCAGGCCGACGTCGCTCACGTATTTGTAAATCACCCGGTCCAAGTCTACGCCCGAGTCGATGACATTGACGATATAACCGCTTTCGCCCAGATCGACGATCGTTGTGCGTTTCTCGGGTTTCTTGACGTACATCGTCGACTTGGGATCGTACACGAAGGCAAAGCCTTCAAGCCGGCAAAGCGCTCCGTCCGCCGCGATCACCTCGCCGACGAAATGACGACGGATCGACGAATCGTAAAGCGCTCTGTAAATGATATGCACCTTATTGCCGCATTCGATGATCATTGGCCACCTCTTGGAAAAAAGTGTCTGACGCTCATCATTTCCTGCGATCGGCGAACGCAGGCGTCCCCCGATGCCGTGCTGAGTGTTCCCACGGCATGCGTGCTGCCACCGTTCTGTCGTTCCGGTCACAACGACCGTGTTCGTACGCGTTCGTGCTCGCTGCGCCGTCCATTGCAGAATCAAAGTGTAGTTCAGGAATCAATTCGTGCGCGTCCGGGCCGATGCCTCAGACAAAAACCACAGGCTGCCCCGGCGCTCGAGCGCCAACGCAAAGACCACCAGCCGACGCGCCAGTGGCAGAGCCGTATTTCGTTGCCTTTCTCGTAACACGCGGTCACATCCTGAAAACGCCGTAACGGGTCTCCGGGATCGGTGCGTT
>CAMYIN010000022.1 GCA_947258495.1 uncultured Gammaproteobacteria bacterium | reverse complement strand
GCGCCTTGGTATCGCTCGATTCAACCGCCCGCAGCAATCTTTCCGTGGGCCCGCCGTTCGAGCTGAGCCTATGTCCGAAGGACGAACTAGGACTGAGCCGGCATCTGGTTCTCAATGAGGACTCCCCCTTCTACGTGTCGGTACGGGACAGTTGGATCGAGACCGTAAGACGAGGTTTCGAGGCCCTGCCGCGTTTCGAGTGGGAGGACGCCGGTTCGTGATCGCGTTAACCTTGGTGGGCGTTTTCCGGCTCGCGGGCGTGCGGTGCATGCGCGCACCCCGGCACGAGGTCTTGTCATTGGGTCACGCGACTGCGGCGCAACCGCACGCCACGCGAACCGTTTACGGTCGCTGCATTACGTCCTGAATCAGTCTGTGCACCAGCCGCAGCTTATCGCTTGCGGGTTTCGACAACACGAACGGATACGCATCCTGCAGCCCCATGCTCCGGTTGAGTGCGTTCATCGCAAGCGTCAGGTTGATCCAGTCTTCCAGTAGCGCTTCGAAGGTTACCCTTGGGTCGAAGGCGTATTGCGAGCCCTTGCTCAGGGCCTCCGCGGGGTGGGTGATGGAACGACCCGAAATAACGAATCCGAAATCGTGCGCCGTTTCCAGGGTGTCTATCATGTGCAGATAATGCGCCCAGGTTTCCGCCCAATCTTCCCAAGGGTGGGAAGAGGCGTAAGCACTTATGAAACGGTTCGGCCAATCCTCCCGCGGTCCGTCGGCGTAGTATTTTTCCAGCGATTGCTGGTAATCGCCCCGCTCGTCGCCGAACAGAAGACGCGCTTCCTCGAGCCAATGGCTCCCCGAAACCAGTTGATCCCAGTAATAGTGCCCGATCTCGTGACGAAAATGACCCAGCAATGTGCGATATTGTTCGTTCATTTTTTCCCGCATCTGTTCGCGGGCGCTGGGATCCGCTTCGGCGATGTTGATGGTTATGGTGCCGGAGCGGTGGCCGGTCATGACGCTTCGTTGCTGTCCCAAGGTGTCGTAGAACTCCGTGGTCGCGCCGGCATCGGATAGAAACTCGAACTCCAAGCCGTGCTCGGAATCCTGTCTGCGGTCTACCATGGGCAACCCCAAGTCCTGCAGAGTGTATATCAGACGCCGCTTCGCCACCTCGATTCTTCGCCAGAGAGTCAGGTGCTTGGGCTCGCTCAAATTCGGGATGATTCGATTGAGGGCGCAGGAGCAGCAATACGCCGCTCCGACATCCATGGGGATCATCCAGTTGCACACGGAATGTCCCTCGTAGTTTCGGCACTTCCTGTACAACCTTTCGCCGACACCGAGGTAGCAACCGTCCCGCTCCCCCGCCTGGACGGGGCCTACGATACGTAAGTCCTGGAGATATCCCAGCGCCTTGCCGCATGCCAGGCACTGGGTATTTTCGAAATACAGACGGTTTCCACAGGTACAACGAAACGTCTTCACAACGAACACTCTCGGCTTTGTGGGCTCAACTATGACCGAATTGCACGTTCGTTGCCAACTGATCCGCTGTATCTAATCGGCTTGATAATTCCGGGGGGCTCTACAAGACTTGAGATTAGGTAAGTGGAATTAGGGACTAGTGATGTTTGAGGCCGCCGAGCTTGGCCGGGCTATCGGTAAAAAGGCGTACAAGAAACGCGTGCCGAGGCTTCGAGAGGAACTGCTGTATTTGCAGGATGAAATTCGTCGTAGCGGTAACGCCCAGATCGTTCTGCTGTTCGCCGGCGTTGACGGAGGCGGTAAAGGCGACACGGTGAACCGCCTCAACGAATGGATGGACCCGCGCTGGATGATGACCAACGCCTACGGTCCCCGCGACGAGGTCGAGCGCCAGCGGCCCGAATTCTGGCGCTACTGGCGCGACCTTCCTCCTCGGGGCCGCATTGGCATGTTTTTGAGTGCCTGGTATTCGCAGCCGATACTGGACCACGTCTATACGAGAAGCTCATCCGAGGCGTTCGACGCTCAACTCGAGCGCATTCTGTCTTTCGAGACCGCATTGGCCGACGATGGCGCGGCGATAGTCAAGTTCTGGATGCATTTGAGTCACGAGGCTCAAGAGCGCAGGCTCAGGAACCTGGAGCAGGATCCGCTCACGCACGCACGTGTGACCGAACGGGATTGGGAAAACTGGCGGCGTTACGATCTGTTCATCAGTACTTCCGAACGCGCGATTTCGCGAACGCATACGGGCAAGACGCCATGGGTCATCGTGGAGGGCGAAGACGCGCATTATCGGAGCCTGACCGTAGCGGAGACAATCCGCGAGACCCTGGAAAGACTGGTACGGAGCAACGCCGGAGCGCCTGCTCCAAACGTGGTGAGTTTCGAGAAAAGGAAAACGCCGAAAAAGAAATCGGCGATAAAACAGAAAAAAGACGGGACGGTTGAGATGACACAACATGTAAGCGTGCTAAGTCAACTCGATATGTCGAAGTCGCTGTCCAAGAAGATCTATAGGGATAGGTTGCGCAACTTGCAGGCTCAACTCCATCTGCTCCATCTCAAAGCTCGGCACAAAGGCATCGCCAGCATGCTGTTGTTCGAGGGTCCCGACGCGGCCGGCAAAGGCGGAGTTATACGTCGTATCAATGCGGCGCTGCAGGCTCGCAACTATCGCGTGCACGGCGTATCAAAACCCACCGACGAAGAGATCGCGCAACACTACTTGTGGCGCTTTTGGCGGAACCTGCCGCGTGACGGACATATCTCGATCTACGATCGATCCTGGTACGGACGTGTCCTGGTGGAACGAGTGGAAGGTTTCGCCGACGAGGATGACTGGCGGCGCGCTTATGGAGAGATCAATGATTTTGAAAACCAATTGATCTCGCACGGAATCATTCTCATGAAGTTTTGGGTGCATATCACTAAAGACGAGCAGCTTCGGCGCTTCGAACTTCGAAAGAGAACTCCGCACAAACGCTGGAAACTGACCGATGAGGATTGGAGAAATCGTGCCAAATGGGACGACTACGAGTCGGCTGCGCACGACATGGTGCAGTACACGAGCACGGGGCAGGCGCCGTGGACGCTCATCGAAGGTAACGATAAACGCTACGCGCGAATCAAGGTGCTCGAAGCATTGTGCGAAAGATGGACCAGAGCGGTTGGAGCCACGGCCACCCAGGTCGTAAGAATGACCAAGCAGGCCAAATAGGCCGCGAGTGCAGTATTCTTCCCGGAGGACACAAGACAAAAAAACGGGAGCGCTCTCCCTGCAGCGCGTTGTCCCGCGCTGAGGGATGGCTCCCGCAAGTCAGACGCCTGTGCTTGACGTGATTCGATGCCTTCGCGCCAATACGCGAAGACCCGCGTAAAATCGTGTCTACGAACCGCGTTGGGTAATTTCGTCCCGGGTGAAAAATTCGCCGTCTCGCACAAAACCCGAAACCACCGTGTCCAGCACGGCGAGAACGTGATTGTCATCATCGCGGGACACAACCCAGTGATTCGGTAGACCGTCCAGCAGGTGCACCGAAGCCGGACTTCCATCTGCGAACGTCGACATACGGGTTTCGCCGGTCAGCCGATTCTGGAAAGCCGGCAGGTAGCCGTTGTGGCGACAGTTCCGGCTGATGCCGGACGTGTTCTTATGCCGGTGATTCTCCCATGCCAGTCTGGCATGCGTTAACAATTTGCCCATGACTTTACCCCCACCAGAATTGAGACATAGGCGGTGAATGACTCACCTCTGTATTTAATTATAGATTCGGGGGGCGCGATTTCCACCCCTTCGATCGTGGCGATGTTTTTGTAACTCTATGATATCTATGCAGATATATGGTCTTAGCGCAAATTGTTAAATCGCGTGGTTGCGCTCCCTGCGGCTACAGGGCCCAATCGCGGCGTCGGCGAAGGACCGCTCGGGTCTGCAGGCTTTGTCCGACGGCCCGGCGCCGCCCGCACGAACAGACGACCGTTTCGCCGGTCTGCAGCGGCGTCGGCGAGCGACCTTGTTCCCATCGGCGCACGGGGCGAAGATATGCCGCATGGAACCCGGCCTGAGTTTCGATGCATCATCCATATCCCTTGCGTCTTACGTCGCGGCGTTCGCCACAGGAGTCATGGGCGGCGTGCATTGCGTCGGCATGTGCGGGGGCATAGTCGGCGCTCTGGGCTTTGGCCTGCCACCAGCGACCCGCAGGCGCGCCAGGACTATGCTGCCCTACGTCTTGGCCTACAACCTGGGTCGGGTTTCGAGCTACATTGTCGCCGGGGCGATCGCCGGTTACCTGGGCTTCGCCGTCGCCGAGTGGGTCAGCGGGTACCGATCCTGGTTCTACCTGCGCATAATGGCCGCTGTATTGATGTTGGGCTTGGGCCTGTACATCGCAGGTTGGTGGACGGGACTTGCGGGAATTGAACGTTTGGGTTTACCGGTCTGGCGACGGATACAACCTATCGGACAGCGCCTGTTTCCGATCGAACGCCCCCATCAGGCGTTGCTCTTGGGCACGTTATGGGGTTGGCTGCCCTGCGGTCTGGTTTATACCGTGCTGGTTTGGTCGTTAGCGGCCGGTGGTTGGCGGCAGGGTGCGCTGCTGATGGCGAGCTTCGGTGCCGGTACCTTGCCGCTGTTGCTGGTGATGGGATTGGCCTCGGCCTCGGTACAAGAACTATTGCAACGCAGGTCCGTACGCTCAACGGCGGGCGTGCTGGTGATTCTGTTCGGTATCTGGACGCTCGTAGCCACTCTCATGCACACGACCGTTTCGGGCACCGGCCATACCGCGCACTGAAGACGCTTGGTACACCAGCGCGTCGATTTCCCCTGTGCGCAGGTGGCGGCTCGCCGCAGCCTGCGGTTCAGACGATCTTACGCAGTTCGTATTCGAGGATGCCTTCGGCGCCGACGGCGCGCAGCTGCGGGATGAGATCACGCACCCGATCGCTGTCGACAACGGTCTCCACGGCAAGCCACTCTGGATCGTAGAGATGGTTGACGGTGGGGGCGTGCAGGCTCGGAAGCAAAGCCACGACTTGATCGATCTTGTCCTTGGGAACGTTC
>CAMYIN010000021.1 GCA_947258495.1 uncultured Gammaproteobacteria bacterium | reverse complement strand
ATTCCGGCCGCAATCCGAAACGCCGCCTTCCACACCCACCTTGCCGGAGACCGCAGCTCGCTGTCGCGCCGCAGCGCCTGGGCGAGCGGGTCGTTGCGGTAGTCCAAACCCCGGGCGAGCATCAACATGCGGTATACGGAGGTCATGCCAAAGCCAACGCGCGCCACCAAACCCGCGGACACCACTGCGATCATGCCGGGGAGGATGATATTGGGATTCGCCGTGAGCTCAAGCATAGCGACCAACGCGGCCAACGGGGCCTGCAGCGTCGCACCCATCATCGCCCCCATGCCCAACATGGCGTACAGTCCGTGGGAACTCACGCCGCCCAACCAGAGAAACGCCACTACGCCCATCGCACCTCCCGCACTGGCGCCGACGACCAGAGTGGGTCCGATCAATCCACCCGGCAAGCCGAGTCCGAGCCCAACCGTGGTGGCTAGGATCTTGGCCCCGGCGATGATCGTCAACGCGGTCAATCCGATCTCCCCCAACAGCGCCTCATTCACGGTGTCGTAACCGATCCCCATGATCTCCGGCACCGGTACCGCGAGCAGACCGATCAACAGACCCGCCAAACCGGTGCGTGCCCAGACCGGCCAGGCTGCAAAGGCGCGGGTGCTCATGAGAAGCAGCTGGGAAAAAGATACTGCCAGCACTCCGATCATGATGCCGACGAGCAAAACGTACGGCAGCTCGGAGATCGACGACCACTCCAAGGGCGGAACGAAAAAAGCCGGATCGTCGCCGTACACCAAACGTGTCAGGGTAGTGGCACTCACCGCAGCGAGAATGATCGGCGTAAACCCGAGAATGGTGTATTCCATCAGGACTACTTCCATGGCGAAGATGACACCCGCCAACGGCGTGTTGAAGCCCGCCGCGATAGCGGCGGCGACACCGCAGCCGACGAGTATGCGGACGCTGTTGTTGGGCAGTTCGAGTCGTCGCCCCAGGCTGCTCCCCGCGGCGGCGCCGAGGTGGATGCTTGGACCCTCGCGACCGACGGAGTGTCCACTGATGATGCTGAGCGCGGCGCCTACGAACTGCATTACGGCGTTGCGGAAAGGCAGGTGCCCTTGGTGATAAGACAGACGCTCCATCACGTGGACGACACCCATATCGCGAGCAGAACTGGCGGTGAAGTGAAAAATCGCACCGATCAGAAGTCCGCCGGCGATCGGCAGAAACAAGCGAAATAGAACCGGTAGGCTTTCGAACGCTTCTTCGGTACCAGCCGGTAACATCAGGGCTTGGGTGCCCTCCACCAGTACTCGAAATGCAATGATCACCGCGCCGGAAAATAAGCCGCAGACCACGCCGATGAACGACAACTGCGGCAGTGCTTCGATGTGCGCCATGCGCAGCCGCTGTCGATCTACAAAACGGGACAGGAGACCGGACCGCGGTTCGGGCGCGTCGCGTTCTCTGTGGTTGTCGGAGTGCTTCGCCATCGTGGATAAGCCAGGAAATGGCTGTGAAACGGCCCGGAGCGGCTAAAAGGGTATGGTTACGTCTGAACGCGTGCGCTGTATGAGTGAACGAAACTGCGCTTGGATGCGCTGCAGCGATTCTTCGGTATCACCTTCGAATCGCAATACGAGTATTGGAGTGGTGTTCGAGGCCCGGACCAGGCCGAACCCGTCTTCGAAATCGACTCGCAAGCCGTCGATCGTGCTTACGCGACCGTCCGGGAATTCGGCGTTGTCCGCGAGCTCCTGCATAAGAGCGAAGTGTTCTCCCTCCTGCATTTCAATGCGCAACTCCGGAGTGTTGACACTGTCTGGCAGCTCGGAGAAAACCGTCGCTGGAGATCGGTCGTCTTTCGAAAGCAGCTCGATGAGCCGTGCGCCGGCATAAAGACCGTCATCGAATCCATACCAGCGTTCCTTGAAGAAGAAATGCCCGGACATTTCTCCAGCGAGCGCGGCGCTCTCGCTCTGTTTGAGCTTCGCTTTGATGAACGAATGACCGGTTCGCCACATGATCGGCACGCCCCCCGCAGCTTCGATGGCAAGTGGAAGCGTTCGCGAACATTTGACGTCGTAAATGATCTCTGCGCCCGGTTGCCGTTCCAGAACGTCTCTGGCGTACAGGATCATCTGGCGGTCCGGCCAGATGACGGATCCGTCCGGAGATACGACGCCGAGGCGATCGCCGTCTCCATCGAACGCAAGCCCGAGATCCAACCCGGCGCTGTCCACCGTCCGAATAAGATCCTGCAGATTTTCCGGCTGGCTCGGATCAGGGTGATGATTGGGAAACTGCCCGTCCACTTCGCAGAATAATTCAATGACGTCACACCCCAGTTGCCGGAACAGCCGCGGCGCGACGGCACCGGCGATGCCGTTTCCACAGTCGATGGCGACGCGCAGCGGTCTGCGCACCTCGATTTCGTCGGAGATACGTTGGATATAAGCATCAATTACGGGTTCTTCCGTGCGCCGTCCCTCACCGGAAAACAGATCGCCGTTCAGGATGCGTTGCTTTAGTTCCTGAATGCGATCACCGGACAGCGTTTCTCCGGCGATGACCATCTTGAAACCGTTGTAGTCCGGCGGGTTATGGCTGCCGGTTACGGCAACGGCCGAACCGGATTGCAGGTACTGGTTGGCGAAATAGACGACAGGAGTGGGTGCGGCGCCGATATCCACGACATTGCATCCGGCAGCAAGGATCCCGTCGGCCAGGGCGTCACAGAGCCTGGGACCGGAGAGGCGACCGTCGCGGCCGATGACCACCGTCGTATCGCCGCATGTGCGTGCCTCACTGCCGATGGCCTGTCCGATTTGACGGGCGCCTTCTGTGGTCAGGGTGCGATCGACGACGCCCCGAATATCGTAGGCCTTAAAAATCTCATCGGGTAGGGACAAGGTATCGTGCATTATTGTGTGTGGGTCCGTGGTAGCGGGTCATTATAACTTCGTACCCGTTCGGCCGCACTCGTGGTCGCCGGGTCGCCGGGTCGCCGGACGCCGATCAATTCGCACGATGAATAGCGCGTTTATCCACCGACAGCGCCGCCTCGTGCACGGCTTCGGACAAGGTCGGATGGGCGTGCATAGTCCGTGCGATATCCTCCGCGCTGGCGGAAAACTCCATTGCCGTCACTGCCTCCGCGATCAATTCCGAAGCCTGCGGGCCGATGATGTGAACACCCAGTATTTCGTCGGTCTGCGCGTGGGCGAGGATCTTGGCGCGGCCGGCGGTGGCGTCCACCGCGAGCGCGCGTCCGTTCGCCGCAAACGGAAACATACCCGCCTTGTAAGGAATACCCGCCTCCTTCAGATCCTGTTCGGTGCGACCGACCCAGGCGATTTCGGGATCGGTGTAGATTACCCACGGAATGGCTTCGTAATTAACGTGCCCGGATTGACCGGCGATGAGTTCCGCGACGGCGATGCCCTCCTCCGAACCTTTATGCGCCAGCATGGGTCCACGCACGACGTCGCCGATGGCGAACACCCCCGGAACCTTGGTACGGCAGTGGTCGTCCACCTGGATGAAACCGCGGTCGTCCAACTCCACCCCGGCTTTGTCATCTATGAGACCCTCGGTACAGGGGCGGCGGCCGACGGCTACGACCAGGCGGTCTACCTTCAACTGATGCGCGCCTTCGGAGTCGGTGTAGGAGACGGTGACCGACTTCGCGGTGGCCTTGGCGCCGGTGACGGTGGTGCCGAGTTTGATTTCCAGGCCCTGCTGCTTGAATTGCCTGTCCGCGTCCTTGGCGATTTGTTGATCGACGGCGGGAAGAAACGTCGGCAGGGCTTCGAGAATCACCACTTCCGACCCCACGCGACGCCAAACGCTTCCGAGTTCCAAACCGATGACGCCGGCACCGACGACACCGAGGCGTTTGGGAACGTCCTTGAAATTCAACGCCCCCGTGGAATCTACGATTTTCTTGAAATCAAAAGGAGCTACTCCCAGTTCGATGGGGATCGATCCCGTTGCCAGAATCACGCTATCACACTGCAGCGAGCGTTTGCCGTCTTTGCTCGTGACCTCGACACGGCCTTTTCCCAGTAGCCGACCTTCGCCGTGTATGCTGGTGACCTTGTTGTGTTTGAATAGCCCCTGAATGCCGCTCGTAAGCGTGGCCACGATCTTGTCCTTACGCGCGATCATCGCCTCGATGTCGATACTTGGGTCTTTGACACGGATCCCGTGCGCCTGCAGACCGTGCATCGTCTGATGGAAACGTTCCGAGGAATCCAGCAGGGCCTTCGAGGGAATGCAACCGACGTTCAAACACGTGCCCCCGAGCGACGGCTTTCCATCGTCATTTGTCCATTTGTCGACACAGGCAGCGGTTAGTCCCAACTGCGAACAGCGTATGGCCGCCACGTAACCCGCCGGACCGGCGCCAATCACGACTACATCGTATTTATCTGACATCGTAATTTTCCGTTTCTAAGTGTGAAATGCAGCGACGACGGCAACGGAACCGATGGCGCCGCGGTCGACGGACGGCCCCGCGCGCCGCGACGACGAAGCGACTGCTCGGCCGGCAATCAGATTTCCAGTAACAAGCGGGCGGGATCTTCCAGAGACTCTTTGATCGTGACCAGAAAGCGCACCGCTTCGGCACCGTCGATGATCCGGTGATCGTAGGTCAGCGCCAGATACATCATCGGTCGAATCACCACTTCGCCGTCCTCTGCTATTGGCCTCTGTTCTATCCTGTGCATGCCCAAAATAGCGCTCTGCGGAGGGTTGAGTATCGGTGTGGACAGCATCGATCCGAATACACCGCCATTGGTGATGGTGAAGGTTCCGCCACTCAGATCGTCCATCGTAAGCGTGCCGCCGCGGGCCTTTTCCGCGAGTCCGGCAATTTCCGTTTCCAGTTCCGCGAAGCTTTTCCGGTCCGCGTCCCGCACTACGGGAACCACCAGGCCACGCGGCGACGCGGCCGCGATGCCGATATCGTAGTATCGGTGATAAACGATTTCGTTGCCGTCGATGGAGGCGTTGACCGCAGGGAAGCGCTTCAGGGCCTCGAGACTCGCTTTTACGAAAAAAGACATGAAGCCGAGACGGGCGCCGTGCCGCTTTTCGAAGGGCTCCTTATATTTTTTCCTCAGGTCCATTACAGCCTTCAGGTTGACGTCGTTGAAAGTCGTCAGCATCGCGGCGGTCTGCTGCGCCTGTACGAGACGCTGAGCGATGGTGGCCCGCAGCCTGGACATGGGTTCCCGCTTCTCGGCGCGTAGCTCCGACGGCGGACGCGCTTCCACCGCAGCGGAGTCCGGTGCGGACGACTTGGCGGGCGGTTGTGCCTCTGGGCGCTCGCTGCGATCCAGATACTTGATCACATCGGCCTTGGTAACGCGTCCGTCCTTACCGGTTCCGGGCACTTCGGAGATATCGATATCGTGTTCGGCCACGAGCTTGCGCACCGCGGGACTCATCGAAGTCGCCGGCTGCGTGGATCGAACTTCCTCCTGCGGCGGTGCGGCTTCCGCTTCCGCCGCTTCGGGTTGCGCCGTCGCTTCCACGGCCGCGACTGGCGGCGACCCGGGCTCTTCCCGGCTTTCGACCGCTCCCGGTTCGATCACCGCGATCAACTCGTCGCTGGTGACGACGTCGCCGCTCGCGCGCACCAGTTCCTTGATCACTCCGTCCTGCGGTGCGGGTACCTCGAGAACGACTTTCTCCGTTTCAATGTCAACCAGATTTTCGTCTCGGTGGACCGCGTCGCCTACGTTCTTGTGCCAGGTCAGCACGGTAGCTTCAGTGACCGATTCGGGCAGCATGGGAACTTTAACCTCAACCGACATTTCGCTGTTCTCTCACCAATTCCTGATTTTCAACGAAGGACGAAAGGGCGTCGTCGACCAATTGCCTTTGGCTCTCCAAATGAATCGCGTAATATCCCGCGGCCGGCGCCGGCGAAGGCGGACGCCCGGCGTAGACCAGGCCTTGATCTGCGCGGATGCACGCTCTCAAATGGTGTTGTATCTGGTACCAGGGACCCTGGTTTTTCGGTTCCTCCTGACACCAGATGACCTCGTGCGCGTTCTTGTAGCGCTGCAAGTATGCGGTCACCTGTGCGCGTGGAAACGGATACAGTTGCTCGACACGCACGATAACGACGTTTTTGAGTTCGCGTTTACGACGTTCTTCCAGCAGATCGAAATAAACTTTGCCGCTGCAAAAAACAACGCGCTCCACCGCATCGTCGTCATGGGGGTCGATGTCCCCTATGGTAATCTGGAACGAGCCCTTTGCGAATTCTTCGAGCCGGGAGGTGGACAACTTGTGCCGTAACAGGCTCTTCGGAGTCATGACGATGAGAGGACGTCGATAGGGCCGGATCGCCTGGCGCCTCAGCAGGTGAAACATCTGGGCCGGCGTAGTGGGCGCGCAGACCTGCATGTTTCGATCCGCGCACAATTGCAGATAACGCTCGAGCCGCGCGGAGGAATGCTCAGGGCCCTGACCCTCATAGCCGTGGGGCAAGAGCATCACCAGGCCGCACAGGCGGTTCCACTTGGCTTCTCCGCTGCTGATGAACTGGTCGATCACCACCTGAGCGCCGTTGGCAAAGTCGCCGAACTGGGCTTCCCAGACCACCAGTGTCTGCGGTTCCGCGGTCGCGTAGCCGTACTCGAACGCCAGAACCGCCTCCTCGGAGAGCAGCGAATTGATGGCCAGGAATCTGGGTTGGTCCTCGAACAGATTTCTCAGGGGAACATAGATTTCGTTGCTGTTCTGATCGTGCAAAGCGGCGTGGCGATGAAAAAAGGTGCCGCGGGCCGAGTCCTGACCGGATAAACGTACGGAGAAACCGTCTTTCAGCAGCGCAGCGTAGGCGAGATTTTCTGCCATACCCCAATCAAACGGGAGCTTCTCTTCCATCATCTTACGTCGATCCGCCATGATCTTCGCGACCCTCGGATGCACGGTGAATCCTTCCGGAATCTGTTGCAGCCGGTCCGCGAGCTTCCGCAGTTGACCGACTCCAACGCCGGTGATCACCTCCGTGTCCCATTTTGTTTTCATATACGGTGTCCAGTCCACGGCGTAATCGTTGTGGACATTTTCGACAAAGTCCTCGACCACGATGTGACCGTCATCGAGGGAAGCGCGGTATTCTTCTATCAATTTTTGCGCTTCGCTCTCGGTGATCGTGCGGTTGTCGACCAGGTGCTTTGCGTACAGCGTGCGCGTTGTCGCCAACGACTTGATCTTTTTATACATCATTGGCTGCGTGACGGTGGGTTCATCGGCTTCGTTATGGCCGTGTCGCCGATAGCTGACAAGATCGATGACGACGTCCTTGTGAAATGCCATGCGATAGTCGAGGGCGATCTGCGATACAAATACCACCGCCTCCGGATCATCGCCGTTAACGTGAAAAATCGGTGCTTGAACCATTTTCGCGACTTCGGTGCAGTAGAGCGTAGAGCGCGCATCCAGGGGATTGCTGGTGGTAAAGCCGATTTGGTTGTTGACGATGACATGCACGGATCCGCCGGTTCGATAGCCGCGGGTCTTGGACATGTTGAAGGTCTCCATGACCACGCCCTGACCGGCGAAGGCCGCATCGCCGTGAATGACCACGGGCAGCACCGCATCCCCGTCCTGGTCGTCTCGACGGAGTTGTCGCGCCTTCACCGAACCTTCCACCACCGGACTGACGATTTCCAGGTGAGACGGATTGAAGGCCAGGGCGATATGGACCGCCCCCCCCGGTGTTTGTATGTCCGACGAAAAACCCTGGTGATATTTGACGTCGCCGGTGCCGGAGAGTTTGGTGCGATCGATCTTTCCCTCGAATTCCATAAAAAGCTGATGCGGGTTCTTTCCGAGGATGTTCACCAACACGTTGAGACGCCCCCGGTGCGCCATGCCGATTACCATCTCCTTGACGCCCTTGCTACCGCTTCGCTGTATCAACTCGTCCAACAGCGGTATCAGACTTTCGCTCCCCTCCAACGAAAAGCGCTTCTGACCGACGTATTTGGTGTGCAGATATCGTTCTATTCCCTCTGCCGCCGTAAGTCGATTCAGAATTTCGACGCGCTGTTCGGGCGTGAAGTCCGGCCGGCCCTTGACGGTTTCCAGACGTTCCTGGATCCATCGTTTTTCCCGGGTGTCGGTGATGTGCATGTACTCCGACCCGATGTTTCGACAGTAGGTGTCGCGCACCAAGGACAGGATGTCCTTCAGTTTCATATTATCCGGCGCCGCCAGCGATCCGGTATTGAAGCTCACCTCCATGTCCGCGTCGGTCAAGCCGTGAAACGACGAATTCAAGTCTTCCACCGGTTCCGGTTGATGCAGTTCCAGCGGGTCGAGCCGCGCCTGCTGATGCCCGCGGACGCGGTGGGCGTTGACAAAACGCAGGACTGCGGCCTGCTTCTCGGCATCGGACCGTATTCCTGCGGGCATCGGGTCGGTTCCCGCATCGATCGGCGGTGCATTGCGTTCGAGCTCGGAAAAGAAATCCCGCCAACGGTCGTCGACCGAACGGGGATCTTTCCGGTAGCGTAAGTACAGCTCTTCCAGATACGGGGCGTTGGCGCCTGTGAGGAGGGTCTTCGTCTGCAACTCCGTCATTGACTTGATCCGGCCGGTCGTCTTTGCCTGCAATTTTCGAAACGCGCTTGCGCGGCGCCCATCAGGGCATCAGCAAAGGGTTAGTCAAAACCGCAGGATACTGCGCTCCGGAATTATAAGGCAATTATTCGGCCCGATAGAACAGTTTTATCAGCTGGACGCTAGACTCGGTCTTCCAAGGAAACGAAATCGCGTTTCTCGGGGCCGGTGAAGATCTGGCGCGGGCGCGCAATGCGGGTGTCCGGGTCGGTTACCATTTCCAGCCATTGGGCCACCCAGCCTGAGGTGCGTGGAATCGCGAACAATACGGTGAAAATATCCGTAGGGAACTCCAATGCCTCGTAAATTATGCCTGAGTAGAAGTCGACGTTGGGATACAGTTTTCGATCAACGAAGTAATCGTCTTCCAGGGCGATCCGCTCGAGTTCCAGGGCAATGTCTATCAGTGGATTCTTGCCGGTCACCTCGAACACCTGGTGTGCGGTCTGCTTGATAATCTTGGCGCGAGGGTCGTAGTTCTTGTAGACACGGTGCCCGAATCCCATGAGCCGCATCTCTCCGTTTTTCACCTTCTTTATATAGTTCGGGACCTTTTTCACCGAACCTATATCGTTCAACATCCTCAGCACCGCTTCGTTGGCGCCGCCGTGCAGGGGACCGTAGAGCGCCGCCGCGGCCCCGGCGCAGGACACGTACGGATCCGCGTTGGAACTTCCTATACTGCGCATGGCGTTGGTACTGCAGTTCTGCTCGTGATCCGCATGTAGAATGAAGAGCACGTCCAGAGCACGTTCCAATATCGTGTCGGGTTCATACCTCGGTTCCGCCATACGGTACATCATGTTGAGAAAATTCCCCGTATAGCTCAACGAATTGTCCGGGTATACGTAAGGCAGTCCGAGGCTGTTGCGATAGGTGTACGATGCGATCGTCGGTGCTTTGCCTATAAGCCGATAGACCTGAAGCATGCGCGTCTCCGGATCATCGATCTTTTTCGCGTCGGGGTAAAACGTGGATAAGGCGCCGACCGTACTGACGAACATCCCCATGGGGTGGGCATTGTGGTGAAAGCCTTCCATGAGTTTCTTGCCCTTTTCATGGAGCATGGTGTGATGTGTGATGTTATTGATCCAGGTATTCAATCTAACCTTTGTCGGTAGTTCGCCATGCACCAACAGATACGCGACCTCGAGAAAAGTGCTGTGCTCCGCCAATTGCTCGATGGGGTAGCCTCGATAGCGCAGAATGCCCTTCTCGCCGTCCAGGTACGTGATGGCGCTGCGGCACGACGCAGTGTTGGAAAACGCCGGATCGAAGCTGAGGATACCGAAATCGTCCTTAGAGGTCTTGATCTGCCGCAGATCGCTCGCGTTGATCGTTCCGTCGCTGATCTGCAGTTCGTATTGCTTCCCGGTACGGTTGTCGGTAACTGTCAATGTCTCAGGCATGTGCAGGCACCTTCTTGTATTTCTTCAGCAATTCGAGTCCATCCGGTCGCAGGCAACCGGTCAATGAAGAAAGGACTCCTGGAGTTTTCGCTCGTCCGTCTTGAGCGAAAGTTCAAAAATCTCGGTTCTATTGCGGCCTTGGTTTTTTGCGATCAAAAGCGCGCGGTCCGCGCGCTTCAGTACCTCTTTGAAGCTGATGTCGAAGGGGTCGGTCACGCTCAATCCACCGGTCCATCGCAGCGTATGCAATACCCCTTTGGTAACTTCGATGGATATCGGCAACTGGGTTCGTAGACGGCCGGCCAGCGCCATGGCGACCGACAGGCGGGTTTGTGGAAATACGATGCAGAATTCATCACCGCCCATACGCGCGATCAAATCGCATTCTCGAACTCGATTTCTGAGTTCCGCGGCAAATTTCTTTATCACCTGATCGCCCATATCGTGCCCGTATCGATCGTTGATGTCTTTGAAATGATCGAGATCGATCAGGAGTACCGAGACAGGCGCCTTGGTTTCCGGTCTGTCAAAGAAGGTGTGCAGCCATTGTTCCAGGGCTCGGCGATTGCCCACGTCGCACAAGGGGTCGGTGAGTCCAAGCACGATGAGTTTGTGTCTCTCCTTCTGTACGACTTCTGACAGAGGACGCAGTTCGTCGGTATACAGTTCGGTATTGAGGTGTCGTCCCGATCTTCTTCCCACCATATGCGCCAGAAACTTTGCATCGTGACCCAGCGCCTCGAGCCATTGGCGGCGGGCGCGAAAATTCAACCACAACACCACCGGCACAATCACCGCAAATCCGAACAAAGGGCCGACGAGGCTCCGGAACGGGACGCCGGACGCGTACAGCCAGCCGAGACTCACGACCATAGCGCCAAAAACAAGAGCCATGGTTACGATCAATGTGGCCAGTGACGACTTTCTGAGGTTAATGCTCAAGATCTCAATTGTACTTGTTAGTGATCAGGCCGCCGTCGCGGTACGGATACCGGACCTCCTCAGTCATGTCCCGTATGCCCGAAGCCGCCGTGCCCCCGCGCAGAAGTAGCGAACTCGCGCACTACTTCGAATCGCACACGCTCAATGGGGACGAACACCATCTGCGCGATACGATCGCCGGGTTCGATGATGACATTATGCGATCCTCGATTCCAGGCGGAAATCAGAACCTGTCCTTGATAGTCGGAATCGATCAGGCCGACCAGATTCCCGAGCACCAAACCCTGTTTATGACCAAGCCCGGAGCGCGGCAGAATGACCGCAGCAAGGTTCGAATCCGCGATGTGTATCGCTATACCGGTGGGAATCATATGGGTTTCACCCGGCTCCACGCGTAGATGCTCGTCGATGCACGCCCGCAGATCGAGCCCTGCGGACCCTTCGGTCGCGTATTCGGGTAAGGGCAGGGATCTACCGACGCGCTCGTCTAGGATTTTTACTTCTACTTTTTGCACAATATCGATTCGCGATTTCGGCGACGAGAGCCCGCGCCAGTTTGTCCTTGTTCATGCGTGGCAGAGACACGGCATCGCCTCGGTCGATGAGCGTCAACGCATTCTCGTCGCTTTCCAGGCCGATGTCGATGTCACCCACCTGGTTTGCAGCGATCATGTCCACACCCTTTTTCAGGAGTTTTTCTCGAGCGAGCTTTTCCACGTTGTGCGTTTCTGCGGCGAAACCTACCGTGTACGGCGGGTTGTCCAGCGCAGCCACGGCTGCCAGGATATCGGGGTTACGAACCAATTCCAGGGTCAATCGGTCGCTGTGTTTCTTGATCTTCTGCGGATGAAATTTCTCGGGTCGATAATCGGCCACCGCTGCGACGCCGACAAAAACGTCGGCGTCCGCTATTTCCCTCAGGACCGCGGCGTGCATTTCCGCCGCCGAGGTCACCGCGATGCGGCGCACCCCGCGCGGGCAGGACAGATACGTCGGGCCCGACACCAGGACCACCTCGGCACCGGACTCCGCCGCCGCCCGCGCCACGGCATAGCCCATCTTGCCGGAGCTGCGATTGGTGATATTGCGTACCGGGTCGATCGCTTCGTGGGTCGGTCCGGCGGTAATTACGACCTTTACCTTATCCAGGGCGCCGGATTCAAACAGAGCGGACAATCGCTCTGCAAGGTCGGCCGCCTCCAGCATGCGGCCGGGACCCACCTCACCGCAGGCCTGAGACCCCTCCGCCGGCCCGAAAACGGAGACCCCGCGGGCGCGCAGGGTCGCAAGATTTTCCTGCGAGGCCGGGTGCTGCCACATCTGCTGATTCATGGCCGGGGCGACCGCGACGGGTGCCTCCGTCGCCAAACATAAAGTGGTGAGAATGTCGTCGGCGAGACCGTGGGCGAGGCGCGCAAGAAAATCGGCGGTTGCCGGCGCCACCAACACCACGTCGGCCCATCGCGCCAGTTCGATGTGCCCCATCGTCGACTCCGAGTCCGCGTCCAGAAGCTTGCGATAGACCGCTTGATCACTGACCGCCTGCAGCGTGAGTGCGGTGATGAAGTGCCCGGCGTTCGCCGTCATCGCCACGCGCACCGCCGCACCGGCGTCGCGCAAACGCCGCACCACATCGGGGGATTTGTACGCCGCAATGCCGCCGGTGACCCCGAGCAGTACGTTTTTCTGATTCAAGCTCGACATGACTAGGAAGGAAGTGTACTTTGGCGGGCCCGGATTGGAAACCGAAATGCCCACATTCCGGTGGGAATATTAACGACAAGGAGAGTCTCAATGCCCATCAGTCACTGGCCCGTGGACGAGCGTCCGCGGCAAAAGCTCGTACGCCGTGGTGCAAGATCGTTGTCCGACGCGGATCTGTTGGCGGTGCTTCTGCGCACAGGCGCCCGCGGTCACACTGCCGTGGAACTCGCCCGAGAGTTGCTGCAATGCTTCGGCGGACTGCGGGGACTGTTCCACGCGCAACGCTCGGCCGTATGCGCGCACCAAGGCATGGGGTTGACCAAATACGTGCAATTGCAGGCGGCGCTCGAGTTGGGCCGCCGCCATCTCGCCGAGGCGTTGCCACGCGGAGTCGGCCTCACGTCGCCGAACCAGGCACGCACGTATCTGCGGGCGCAGTTGCGGGATCACACCTTCGAGACGTTCTGTTGCCTGTACCTCGACACCCGCCACCGGGTGCTGGAATTCGAAGAGTTGTTTCGCGGGACTCTGGACGGTGCCGCCGTCTATCCGCGGGAAGTCGTCAAGGCCGCTTTGGCGCGAAACGCCGCGGCGGTGATCGTCGCCCATAACCATCCTTCGGGCGTGGCCGAGCCGAGCGCGGCCGACGAGACCCTCACGAAAAGGCTCAAGCGAGCGCTCGCCCTGGTTGATATCCGCCTGCTCGATCACTTCGTCGTCGGTGACACGGATGTGGTGTCGATGAGCGAGCGCGGGCTTCTGTAGCGGCGCGAAATGCCGCCCGGTCCTCCGCAACGCCCTCTATTTCCGCTTATACGCTGGCTCCCGGCGCCCGATTTTGGTATAAAGCCACTCCATTTTTTCGCCTCCTGGAAAATCAGTATGTCTCGAGTCTGTCAGGTCACCGGCAAGCGGACCATTCGGGGAAACAACGTCTCCCACGCCAACAACCGAACCCGCCGCAGTTTCGTGCCCAATCTGCACGATCGGCGTTTCTGGGTGGAAAGCGAAAACCGCTGGGTGCGGCTGCGCGTGTCGAGAAAGGGACTGCGGATCATCGACAAAAAGGGAATCGATGTGGTCCTGAAGGAGCTGCGTTCACGGGGCGAAAAGGTATAGCGAGGAGCGGAACATGCGAGACAAGATCAAACTCGTTTCGTCGGCGGGCACCGGACATTACTACACTACGACGAAAAACAAGCGCACCATGACCGGTAAACTTGAACTCAAAAAGTACGATCCGGTCGTGCGCAAACACGTCGTCTACAAAGAAGCGAAAATCAAGTAGCTTAGCGCGGCGTCCGAAGTCGAACGCCCGGTTCTTCGGTGACGCCGGACGCGTTACCCGTGTTTGCGCTTGTTCTCCATCAGCGCGTGTATGCGCGGCGTCAATACCAACTCCATCGCCAACCCCATCTTGCCTCCGGGCACCACGATCGAATTGGGACGCGACATATAAGAATTGTGGAGCATCTGCAGTAGATAGGGGAAGTTTTGACTGCCGTGTTCGCGGAAGCGGATCACTACGGCGCTCTCATCCGGCGTCGGAATATCGCGGGCGATGAAGGGATTCGAAGTGTCCACCAGAGGTACGCGCTGGAAGTTGATGTCGGTGCGGGAGAACTGGGGCGAGATGAAATGCACGTAATCGTACATGCGCCGCAATATGGTATCGGTGACAACTTCCGTGGCGTATCCCCGCTCGGCCGTGTCTCGGTGAATTTTCTGGATCCATTCCAGATTCACCACGGGCACCACCCCTATCAACAGGTCCACGTGCTTCGCCACATCGATGTCGCCGGATACCACGCCCCCGTGCAACCCCTCGTAAAAGAGCAGGTCCGTGCCGTCGGGAATCAGCGTCCAATCGGTGAAGGTGCCCGGTTTCTTGTCGTAGGGAGCGGCCTCTTCTTCGTTGTGCAGGTACCTGCGAATCTGACCGGTGCCGGACTCGCTGTAAGTTCGGAACAGCTCTTCCAACTTGTCAAACAGGTTCGCGTCGGCGCCGAAATGACTCAAGTTCTTGCCTTTGGCGTCGAAATCTTTGATCGCCTCCTTCATTTCCAGGCGGTTATAGCGGTGAAAACTGTCACCCTCGACGATCACCGGGTTGATATGCTCGCGCCGGAAAATGTGCTCCATCGCGGTTTTTACGGTCGACGTGCCGGCACCGGAAGAGCCGGTCACGGCGATGATGGGATGTTTCTCCGACATACCTATCCTCGTTAGTTCTGGTTAAGATCGGCACTGACGCCGAGGGGCAGGGGATGAGGGTATCGCATGCATAACAATCGTGCCAGGCATTGTTGGGCCAAAAAAGCGTGGTTTTTACTGCGTATCTCTGGTTTAATTCAGGCGTTTTCATGACATGTATTTAATTAGAAAGGCTTTTTCGAAAGCGGGGTGTTCGCTACAGTTCCCGGCAAGCTAATCGGCGCATAAACAATTTGAGTGATCCGATGTTTTCTCTCGACCATCAGGTGCTGCGTACGGACGTTGCCGGTATGCCGCTGGATTGGATCAACTACCGTGAAGCGGTACGACTCTATCATATAGGCAGCGTATGCTATTCGCTGGGTGTTCTGCTGTACCGGATTCGCGGCGGTTACAACGCCGTTACCGGCATTCAGAGCGTCATCGAGGTGAATTCGATCGTCGCCACCAGCGGCGAGAGCTACGCTCGGCGAAGAGTGAGCAAACAATACGTGCCGCCCTTGAACAATACTGCGTTGTTCGCGCGCGACGCCTACATGTGTATGTATTGCGGTGGCCGGTTCCAGGCCAGGATGCTGTCCCGCGACCATGTCACACCGCTCAGTATAGGCGGCGACGACGGCTGGAACAACGTCGTCGCGGCCTGTAAGCGCTGCAACAACCACAAAGCGGGCCGGACGCCGGAGCAGGCGGGCTTGTCGCTGCTGGCGGTACCGTTTACGCCCAATCACGCCGAATACGTCTATTTGCGCGGACGTCGGGTTTTAGCAGACCAGATGGAGTTCCTGCTCGCGCATTTTCCGCGCACCAGCCCGCTGCATCAGAGGATTCAACAGCATCTCCGAGTATGAACCGAACCCCGGGGCGCGCCCGGGTGTCGCGACATATCCGTGGGAGGGCGGCCTTTGGCCGGCGGGGCTATACCGGCACGAGTTCGTAACGTCGCAGCCTGCCGGAGAACTCGCGCAGTGCCTCGATGCCGGACGATTCCGCCGCCCGGCACCAGTCCTCCAACGCCGAAAGCAGGCTCTCTTGGCTGGCCGTCGATCGGCTCCAGATGTCCTGCAGGCGCTGCTTCATGGCGTAGACCTTACTCAGATTGGCATTCATTTCCAGTGCCTGGTGCAGCTGTCTTCGCCCCTTTTCGCTCAACAAGCTGGCTTCCCGGGACATGAGCCGGCGCGCCCGTTTGATCAGCGAGTACTCCCGGCTCTTGCGACCCAGTTGACGCAGTTCCTGTGCACAGACGTCGTGCAGAACCTCCTTCACGAAATTGGCCATGACCCCGAAACGGTTGTTCACCACCGCGGTGACGGTCTCGAGATCAAACCCGCGCTTGTGCTGGTTGACCCGGATCTTAGGGGCGATTTTCTTTACTTTCGTCAATCTGATTCGGCGGAGCAAACGTATGTAGAGCCAGCCGAGATCGAATTCCCAAGGTTTGTTGGAAAATTTAGCCGATGACGCGTAGGCATGATGGTTGTTGTGCAGCTCCTCGCCGCCGATGAGCAAGCCCCAGGGGACGATGTTCTTGCTGGCATCGCCGACCTCGTAATTGCGGTATCCCCAATAGTGACCGATGCCGTTGATGACCCCGGCCGCCCAGATCGGAATCCACAGCATCTGCGCGATCCAGATGCCAAGACCCGGCAGACCGAACAAGGCCAAGTTGATCGCCAGCATCAGCAGAACGCCCAAATAGGTATTTTTCGTATACAGGTTGCGTTCTAACCAGTCGTCCGGCGTACCGTGTCCGAATTTGCGCAGGGTTTCCGTGTTCGCCGCTTCCTTGTGGTACAGCAAGGCACCGAGAAAAAGCACCTTCGCGATGCCGTGTATCTGCGGGCTGTGCGGGTCGTCCGGCGTCTCTACCCGGGCATGGTGTTTTCTGTGCACGGCCACCCACTCCTTGGTGACCATGGAGGTGGTCAGCCACAACCAGAATCGGAAGAAGTGCGATAACACGGGGTGCAATTCCAGGGCGCGGTGTGCCTCGGTGCGGTGCAGGTAAATCGTTACGCTGGCGATAGTGACATGGGTCACACCTAATGCGACCACGATGTAGCCCCACCAGGGCAGAGTAAACAGGCCGTTAGTCATACTTGTGGCGTTCCAGGATGTTTGGATGGATGTAGATTAGGAAATCTGAACTCTGTCAAGTTGTTATCGGCGCGGCCTGCGGGATGTGCCCTCCACTGCCGCCGGAGCGCTTATGCCCCACGCATCGACTCCGTTGTTGTTAAGTATCGATAGAGCACCAATCGATTGCAACCCCGAGGGCGGCGTGGAAAAACCTTGCGCACACCCCTTGTTTCGGACTAACTTGAACTTCGGAGCGTCACCCCAGTACTATCGGACCTGACCATTCAAGAGATTCCCAGGCATGTATCAAGGCAGCATGGTGGCGCTGGTGACGCCAATGCAAGACGACGGATCGGTGGATTTCGACGGCCTCCAGCGGTTGGTCGATTTTCACGTCGATAATGGCACCCAGGCGATCATTTCCGTAGGGACCACGGGAGAATCGGCTACCCTCGATTTCGAAGAGCACATCAGCGTCATCGCGGAGACCGTGAAGTACGCGCGCGGCCGAATCCCCGTAATCGCAGGCACCGGCGCCAACTCGACGCAGGAAGCCATCGAACTTACCCGGCGCGCGGAGGAACTGGATGCCGACGCCTGCCTGCTGGTCACCCCCTACTACAACAAGCCGACCCAGGAGGGGTTGTATCGGCACTTCCGCGCCATTGCCGAGGCGTGTTCGATCCCACAGATTCTGTATAACGTTCCCGGCCGTACGGCCTGCGATATGTTGACGGAAACGGTGGCGCGCTTGGCCGATATCGAAAACATCGTCGGGATCAAGGACGCTACCGGCGATATCCGTCGCGCGCGGGAGCTGGTGGAAGTGTGCGGCGATCGGATGGCGATTTATTCCGGCGATGACGGCACCGCCCTGGAACACATGCTGGTCGGGGGCAGAGGAGATATCTCGGTCACAAGCAATGTGGCGCCGGCGGCCATGAACGAGATGTGCGCCTCGGCGCTCGACGGCGACGAAAATCGCGCGCGGGAACTGAACGAACGGCTTGCCAACCTGCACAAAGCGCTGTTCGTCGAATCGAATCCGATTCCGGTAAAATGGGCGGTGCGCGAACTCGGCCTGATCGGGCCGGCAATTCGTTTGCCGCTGACGCCGCTCTCCGAGAAGTACCACGAGGTGGTGCGCACGGCCATGCGGGAAGCGGGTATAATTTAGTGCCGGTTCCGGACATCGGTGTTCGCACCTGATAGCGGCCATTTCCTCACTGATCGTGGACGCACGCTAATGCAAATCCGCCACGTCGTTCGCTGCGGGGCCTGTTTGCTCATGATGGCGGCACTTGCCGGCTGCGGAGGCGGCGGGTCCACGAAGCAATCGGAGTTCAAGACCGCGAGGACTATGCCTCCTCTGGCGGTCCCGCCGGACCTTTTGCCGGCCAGCGGGAGCGGGAGCATGCGGGTGCCCGAGCTGGAGCCGGCGCCGACGGTGGAGACTCCGCCGGCGCGCACCGAGGAGGCCAGGTTCGAAGGCGGCTTGGACGTTTCCATGGTGCGCACCGCGGAGGGCGCGCCGGCGATGGCCGTCGCGGCATCCTTTGAGCGTGTGTGGCCGCGTATCGGGCGGTCGCTGACCGATCTCGGCGTTGCCGTAGACGCGCAGGACCCGAATCTGGGTATTTACTACGTGCGCTTTCCGAACCCGGAAGCGCGAAGACGCGCGGGATTACTCAAACGCTGGTTCAAACGGGAAGAAATCGATCTTCATCAAGTGGTTGTCGCATCCGAGGGAGACGAGTCCCTGGTCACCATACTCGACAGGCGGGGCAGGCCCGACAAATCCTCGGCCAGCCGGGATCTTCTTTCGCAGCTGGGCGAACGCCTGCGGTAACTGGCCCGGACCCGTTGTGGAGACGGCGAACTCAGGGGTGATACAGCCGTTGGAGTCGTGAAGCAGCGCTCGATGTGCTGAATGCCGAATCACATATTGCTTGGAATCGAAATCATGCAACGAGGCGAACAACTTTATTCAGGTAAGGCCAAGACTGTTTATACCACCAGTGATCCCGGAAAGTTGATCCTCCTGTTTCGCAACGATACCTCCGCTTTCGACGGCGAAAAGACCGCACAATTGGACCGCAAGGGGATGGTCAACAACAAGTTCAACGCCTTCGTCATGCAGAAGCTGGAGCAGGCCGGCGTCCGGACGCATTTTGAATCCCTGCGGTCCGACAGCGAATCCGTGGTCAAACGCCTGGAGATGCTTCCCATCGAGTGCGTGGTGCGCAACATTGCCGCGGGTTCGATCTGCAAGCGCTACGGTGTTGAGGAGGGCATCGACTTGAATCCACCCACCTTTGAATTTTTTCTCAAAGACGACGCGCGCCACGATCCCATGATCAACGACTATCACATTCGGTCCTTCGGCTGGGCTACCGAGCACGAGGTCGAGGAGATGAAAGAAAAGACCTTTCGCGTGAACGACGTGTTGACGCAGTTGTTCGCCAGCGGGGACATGATTCTGGTCGACTTCAAGCTCGAGTACGGACGCTATCAGGGCGAACTGCTGCTGGGCGACGAATTTACCCCGGACGGCTGCCGCATCTGGGACAAGGCCACCCGGGAGAAACTCGACAAGGATCGATTCCGTCGCGATCTGGGCGGCGTAGTGGAGGCGTACGAACAGGTCGCGGCACGGCTGGGCGTACCTCTGGATTGAGTTTCCGTCCGTGAACGGACAGCGTCGCGAGCAACCGGCGGCGATCTCCCGGCAACCTAGACTGCTGCGCCTGCGGGGCGCGGCCGCGCTCTCGGCGTTTCGCCGTGAGAAGCTGGTCGCGGCGACCCTCGAGCGGTTTCCCGCCGTCGAATCCGTCGACGCGGAATTCTGGCACTTCGTCGATGTGGACGGCGATCTCGGCAGGTCCGACCACGATATTCTGAGCAGTCTTTTGACCTACGGACCGCAGCCGCGGCCGGTGCAGCGATCGGACGATTTGTTTCTGGTCGTGCCCCGCCTCGGCACGATTTCGCCGTGGTCGACCAAGGCCACGGACATCGCCCGCCACTGCGGGCTGAATTCTGTTGCGCGCATCGAGCGCGGTACTGCCTGGTACGTAACGTGGCGGCACGGCCTCGCGCCGGACGCAAGGGACTGGAGGCAGTTGGCCGGCCACTTCTACGACCCGATGACGGAATCGGTACTGCGGGACTTCGACGGCGCCGACGACCTGTTCCGGCTCTCCGAACCGCGACCCCTGTCGACGGTTGCCCTGGTTGCGGACGGGCCGAAGGCGCTGGAGCGCGCCAACTCCGAATGGGGACTTGCGCTTTCGGAGGAAGAAGTCGGCTATCTGGCCGAGCATTTCCTCGGGCTAGGGCGCGATCCCACCGACGTCGAATTGATGATGTTCGCGCAGGTGAATTCGGAACACTGTCGACACAAAATCTTCAACGCCGACTGGGTGGTCGACGGCGAACCCCAATCCCGCTCGCTGTTCGACATGATACGGGAGACACATCGGCGACAACCCGGAGGGACGCTGGTGGCGTACGCCGACAATTCGGCGATACTCGAGGGCTCGCGCGCGCAGCGGTTCTTCCCGTCCCCCGCGTCGCGCGAATACCAAAGCGTCGACGAGCCGGTGCACATCGTCTGCAAAGTGGAGACCCACAACCATCCGACGGCCATCTCGCCGTTCCCCGGCGCCGCCACCGGTTCCGCCCATCCCAGCCATCCCGGCCATGCCGCCTTCACCGCCGGCGCCAGCCGCTCCGCCGACGCCGCCTTCGCCGCCGGCACCCGCGTCGCCACCGGTGCCGGCCGTGCCGCTCTCGCCGCTGCTGCTGCTACAGCCG
>CAMYIN010000020.1 GCA_947258495.1 uncultured Gammaproteobacteria bacterium | reverse complement strand
CCTCCTCGTACAGAGACTCGCGAACGAGTTCGAATTCGCTTTGCGCGCCCGTTTGCAGCAGGGGAGCCGCGCGTTCCTCCGGATTCGTCGCCGCCCTCTTCTGCACCGATGGCGGCGTCTTTGATGACGCGTCGCCGTATGCGTGGTCAAACCACTCGTCGACCCACCAGTCCACCGACGCGCGCTGACGTTCCATCGACGCGATCATGGCCGCGACCGTCTCCGGAAGCGCCTCGTCGTCTTCCATCGGAAGCGGCATGCGAATCTTGTGCAATTGATTACCTTGCAACAGTGCGAAGGCGTGGCCCTTGGGTAAGCTCGTGATATCGCCGGGCTCGATGGGCTTGACCTCTTGGTAATCCACGCGGTGGTGAGCGGCGCTGGTAAATTCCACGGTGTTTTCCGGTTGCGCGCTGTCGTGGTAGCCAAACATCTCGGATTCTTTTTCGATCTCCACCGGCCGCAGTTTTCCGGTGAGGTACCGGGCGGTTTCTTCGTTTTGCACACGCAGCATGATCAAGGTGTTGAGGCTATCGATGGCGACCTGGGCCGCGGCGCGATTGCCCAGTCCACGCTCGAGGTCGTACAAACTCTGGCTATAGCCCTTGAGCTCAAACTCGGCGCCGCCGGCCCGCGAGAGGATGTTCAATACGCTTTCGGAGGCGATCGCCGACAATTCGTCGGCGTGAATCGAAACGGGACGTTCCGGCAACCGCGGCCTGTGCCATTCGGCATCCGGCAGGCCGTAGTCTTCGCCGTACTGATAGAGTTCACCGGCCGTTGCCGTCAGGTCTTCGAACATGGCCTGGCCGACGGCGCTCGCCACGGTGATATCGGTTAGCGCGTCGAGACCGACGTACACCACGCCCCGCTCTCGAATCACCTGTCCCCAATCCAGGATGGGACGCGGGTCATTCGGATCGGCGTAGTCGGGCGACAACAGTTCCCCCGCCTTGCCCGTGGTCAGCTTCTCCAGCAAGGGCCCGAGACCGGCGGTGATCTTGTCGAGGTACGTCCTGTCGGTGTCTCCGAGCTTGAGCAACGCGTGCGCGATGGCGTCGGACCGATGGTATCCGGACGCCAACACGCGGCGCACGATCCGCGCCAGCGCCACGACGTCCTCGTTGCGTTCCGGTTTTGCGGCGCGTCCTTTTTTGTCTTTCTCCTTTCGATCCTTTTCCGCATCGTCGCTACGGTCTTGCCAATTCGCGACCCCGCGACGTTGCAGCCAAACCGGAAGGTAACGCAGCAACAGTTCGTCGATATCGAAGACGTAACGCTGAATCATGCCCAAGTTCGGACGTTCGTCCATATCGACGAGCACGCGTGCGACGATATTCACAATGCGCCAGGCGAACTCTTTGAACGCGGCCGAATCGCCCTCGGTCGGCAACGACGCGGTAATGCGTTGCGCGATTTGCGTGATGCGGGTAAACGAACCGATTTGGTTGTATCGCGCCGAGTACTCCGGAAACGCCAGATGAAAGATATACAATCGGTCGAGCTTGCCGGCGCGCTTTGCGGCCCCGTATACGCGCCGCAACAAGTTGGCGTCGCCCTTGGGATCAAAAACGATGGTGGTGTTGCCGACGCGGACGTCCTGCTCCACCAGAATTTCCTCGAGCCGCGTTTTCCCGTTGCGGGTCGCGCCCACCGCCCAAAGGTGACCGACCAGATCGGAGCGGGGTACGACGATGTCCCCCTCCCCTTCCCACAAGCCCACACCGTGCAGTTCCGGCGCGCCACCCAGGCGTTGTGTCGCGGGATCCGCGCGCAGCGGTTTCAAATACGGCAGATATTTGCGCTTGCGCGTATCCCGAAGGCGCTTGGTGTGATCCGCCGTCCACGCGAAGCCCTTGCCCAGAAAGAGTGATTGGTCGTTGCAGGGAATCTGCGCGCTCGCTAACGCGTAGTCGGGGAGCTTTCGCAGACCGCGTTGAAACTTGGCGACCCGATACCCCTGCCGACCGCGCCACAGCGCGTGCGCCGTGAAAAACACCGCGGCGGCTTTCCCGATCGCCGGCGTGAACAACAGGTACGCCTGCAGCCACCACGCGCTCACCGCCAAGGCCGCGCTCGTCGTCACCGCGATGAACTCCACCTGCGGACGCAACAACGATTCCACGCGCACCCGACTCATTGCTCCACGCCTTCGCCGCTGAGCAGCACCGGGTAATGCGTTAGTCCCAACCGCCGCGCCAGATCGCTGGCCGACGCAGCGATAGTCGGCACGGGCGCCAACGTTGCGCGCAGCGCCTCCACATCCTGTGTCGTCTTTGCCTGCACGACCAGGCACACGGCGCCGAGCTCGAGCAAACGGGCGCGCCTGTTCGCGGCCCAACGCTGCGACCACGGATCGGTGCCCACGACACACAGCGGTCTTTGCACTCCCGTAAACGCGTGGCGGCTCGGCGTCACCCGTCCGGGCGTCATTTCCGGCGTGCGGATCGGGAAAGCATGCGGGACCCGCACCTTGCCGGGTTGTGCGTGGTACCGCGTCGCCTTGCCATCGATGCCTTGCACGCGCTGCCGATAGCGTTCCACCGACTCGGTGGGACCGTACGTACCTAAATCCACCGGCGCCGCGGCCGCGGCATGCACCCACACCAACGCGAGCCACCACGCCCTAGCGAGCAGCGAACGTTGCATTCTGTTTTGCATTGCCCTTACCCAGTTCTTTCACTAACGCCCGGGCCACTCGCATCCGGTAGGCGTCGGCTTGGGCTTTACGTCGCGGGGTATCCAGCGATCCGGCGTAATACAGCCCCACCGCTTTCCACAGGTCGCCGGACGCATCGAAGTTTTCGCGCAAGATCCACGCGCCGACGTCGATGTTCCGATGTGGGTCGAGCGCCTTTTCCGGATCGTGGTCGAAGCGCCACGCGTGCGCCGACCACAACACCTGCATGATGCCGACAGCGATCGGCGCGACGCCTTCGGCGATACTCGCCTCGAGCACGCGGATTGCCTTCGTATCCGATTCCGCGTACACAGCGCGATGGTCGACGTTCAGGGTCCACGGCCACACCTTTTTTCCGTGCGCCGACGTCGATCGGCCACTCTCGACCAAAGCAATGGCGTACAACACGTCGGCCGGCAGACCGTATTTCTGTGCCGCGTGTCGAAAAGCGGGCGGCGCCGCGTAGACCGAGTCGTTTACGGTAACCACCACGCTCAGCAAAAGAACGGTGAGCGCCGACACTGTCATGTGTGTACGGATTGTCGTCGCCGTTATCAATCCGATCTCCTTTGTGCGCGCGGGCGCACGTGGTACACGTGCACACCGTCGATGTGCTTCCCCGTTAAGCGAAAATAGCGACCTTCGTCGTGATTCAGCGTCACGGCGCGGCTTCGCACGCGCTCCGGTTCGATACCGACATCCCGCGCCCAGCGGCGTATCGCGTCGTCGTCCTCGGCACCAGCTACGTACACATCCCATCCGCCACTTTGCTTTGCCTGCAGCATCCCGCGTACCGGTTGCGCACAGGTGTGGCATGCGATGTCGACGAACAGCGCCTGGCGATTCGGCAAGGGAGACTGCAACGCAGTCTGGATCGCCGGTTGTTGCCTTTGCGCCAGCTTCGTCAAATCGATGGGCGCCACACCCTGCTCTTTCCACGCCAAATCGTAGGCACGCTGGAACGCCAACTCACGATGGACGCGGCGCTGCTCGCGATCCCGCGCAACGCGTGCGTAGCGCAAGCGCTCGGCGTGCGTCTTCGCAGTAATCCCCAACACCCAAACCGGGTCCAGCGTCCGGTACCACAACTTTTCCGGCCCGCGCATAACACTCCGGTAGCGCGTCAGATCTTGTTCGGTTAATCCCCACGCCGTCGCGTCGCTCGCGGTAATTCCTAAGATGGGACGCTCGCTCGTCTCCGCGTTCGTCAATGCCGAAATGACTTCCTGTTGCCCGCGCACGTGTCCGCCGACAACGAATGCCAGCACGCCGACTGCGATCTTGCTCACCACCCCGTGTCCCATCATTCCCAGTCGACTCCCATGACGACACGAAACCCCGGTACCTGGGGGTCGTACTCCGCTACCTCGATGCGTTCTGCGTCGACGCCTTTCGACATCAGGTACGCGCGCACGGCTGTCGTCCGCGCCAGCGCGAGTTCGCGGCCTCGGAGCGATGGCAGCCCGACGCCGCCCTGCAGTCGGTAACGCGTGCTCGCACGCGACGCTTCGATCACCTCGTCGAGATCGGTCTGGCCGCGCCGTCCCAGTGTGTGCCCACGTAGTCCGAAGGGAATGATAATCTTATCGTCCGACTCGAAGGTACGCGTGGTCACGGCCTCTATGACGGTATCGCCGTGACTGTCCTCCGCCGATGCGTCGGTATGCGGTGGCGTCAAATCCCCCGGTTCCGGATCGTTCCACACCCACGGTTGCGTCAAGTTACGGTAACGAATCTTGACGCCGTCATAGTCGCGCACGTCACTTGGCGGGTGGGTGTTAGGCGGTGCTTTCACCGCGAGGGGGGCACAGCCGATGAGCAGGAAACCGATGGACATTGTCGTCACGAGTCGCACGTTTTGAAAACGGATCCTGGTGCGGACGCGCCGAGTCACGGTTTGTTACCTCCTCCGTGTCTCGCTGTATCAAAGCCGGGAAACAACTCAAAACCACGCTGCCATTCGACCGCGTTGGCCAGCGTCCCACCGCCACGGGAGAAATCGGTAAACGTAGCCAACGCGGTCACGGCAAGTTCAATTCCGATGGGCGCTGCGCGATCTATCTCGTTTCTGGATCTTTCCATTAAAAACTCGCTTCGTTGATGAGATAGTGGTGCGCTGCGTCCAGTGTCACCAAGCGATGGATCGGATCCACGATCAGCTCGAAACCGGGACCGCCCAGAGCACGCAGCGCCTCGACGATGCGGATAGGCCCCATCGTCCGTTGTATGCGCGGCAACGGCGCGCGCAGCAGAGCGGCACTGCAGGGATCTCGGCTCGCTTCAGGAGTCAGCCGGTAACCCGTGTCGGCGAGCACGTCTTGCACCGCATCGAGTACGGTTTTCGTG
>CAMYIN010000019.1 GCA_947258495.1 uncultured Gammaproteobacteria bacterium | reverse complement strand
GCTTCTTCCTGCCCGTGCGCGTACTGTCGCGATACTTCCGGCGCGTGTTCCTCGAACAACTGAACACGGCGCACCGACAAGGTCGTCTGCGGTTCTACGGCCAACACCAAGCCCTCGCAAATACTGGAGCCTTCGCCGATTTCCTCGCCCCGTTGCGCCACACCGACTGGGTGGTGTACGCCAAACGCCCCTTTGCCGGACCTAAGGCCGTCCTCGAATACCTCTCTCGCTATACCCATCGCGTCGCCATCTCCAATCACCGACTCGTCGCCTACGATCAGCAGGGGGTTATGTTTAAATGGAAGGACTATCGTGCCAAGCACCACAAACGCTACAAAACCATGACCCTGGCCGCGGACGAGTTCATCCGCCGCTTCCTCCTCCACGTCCTCCCCAAAGGCTTCCATCGCATCCGCCACTGCGGGCTGTTCGCCAACCCCGTACGCAATCCAAACCTGAAACGACTGCGCACCCTTCTGCTCCACCAGAATAACGAACACACCGAAGTCGAAGCCACCAACGACAACGAGCATAGCCACATACCCCACAATACCTACGTATGCCCCACGTGCGGCACGGCTATGACCCGCATCGATACCCTGCCGCCTACCTACCAAGCACGAGCACCCCCGGTATGAGCTTCGTGCCACGAAAAATACACACACCGACCGAACCGGCACGCCGCGAAAACGACGTGTGTGGGATCAATGTTGCACAGCGCCTTCTTCATCCTAATTTCCGGCTCCATCACGTACACAACTTCAGCGGCAAACCCAGCAAAGCAATCACATCGTCGCGCCCGCGGAAACCAAACACTTCGAACCGCGCCACGCAACCACAACTCGCCTCCTATCAATCCTCATAGATAAACATCCGCGACACCATCCCGCGGTTTCCTCCCTCGAGGCTTGTTAGACGCCTGCCCGCACCTCGGCTTGCCGCGAATCGTGCGCCACTCTCGGGCAGGCGTCTAACAACCCTTAACGGGTCCGGGCGTTGCCCTCACCGATGAAGTTGTCGCGGAGAACCGCACGTTGATAGTGCAGTGCAATAGACAGCCGCCGGCCAGGAGCGGACGTTTGGTTTCTGATCCAGTACATCTAGCGTGGCTCTTTTCTTTGTTCCTTGGGAAGACGTCCCGTCTCATGTCTTCTTTATGGATAGCGGATGGGCTCTGCCCTGCATACCCGGGCCGCCAACTATACGGGCGAACACAAACCGGGGACGATAACCATAAGCGGGGTCGGAGTGACCTTATTGCAGTCACCCCACCCCTTTTTCCGAAAGTACCGATCGCCGCCAGGACCGAGTTCACCGGGCAGCGCCGATACGCCCGCTACTCGACGATTACGGTGCCTTTCATTCCGGAATCGAAGTGGCCCGGGATCAAGCAGCCAAAAGCGAACTCTCCAGCCTTGGAGAACTTCCAGATCATCTCCATCGTCTCGCCTGGCTGGACGTGCGCCATATAGGGCTCGGCGTGCTCCATGTTGGGGAATTTCTTCATCATCTCGGCGTGCTGCGCCAGGGTTTCCGGGGTCCCCAACACGAACTCGTGCAGCAGTTTCCCCTTGTTGTGGTGGACGATCTTGAGCACCTCTCCCTGTTTCACCCGGATGACTTCAGGGGTGAATTTCATATCATCACTCATCTCCACTTCCAGCGTGCGGCTCGCGTGCAAATCGGGCTCGTAGTTCCCGAACTCGGTTTCCACCGGATCATAGTCCGCCTCAACCTTATCTTCCGAGTGGCTGAATGCGGGCGCGGAAACTACGGCGAGCGCCAGCAGCGGGGGAAATATCATGGTGTGTTTCAGTTTCATTTCTTTCTCCAGTTCAAGTGTCTGTTCTATAGCGCTTAAGTAGCTTCGTACTCGTACGATACCGTGCCCGGGGGATAGTCGTACCAGCCCGGATCTGTGAAGTCGCCGTGGGGCTGGTCCTTGCGGACCTTGAGCACGGTCAACATCCCACCCATCTCGATCGGCCCGAACGGGCCTTCCCCGGTCATCATGGGTAACGTGTTGCGCGGCAGGGGCATTACCATCTCGCCCATCTCGGCCATACCGCGCTCGCCCATGACCATGTAGCCCGGCACCAGCGTGCTCAAGCTCCGCTGCACCGGCCGCTGGTCCACGCCGATCATGTTCGGTACGTCGTGGCCCATGGGGTTCATGGTGTGGTGGGACTTGTGGCAGTGCATGGCCCAGTCCCCCGGGGCATCGGCGATGAACTCGATTGCGCGCATCTGCCCGACCGCAATGTCGATGGTGACCTCGGGCCAGCGCGCCTCCGGCCGGACCCATCCGCCGTCGGTACAGGCCACTTCGAACTTCAGTCCGTGCACGTGGATCGGATGATTAGTCATGGTCAGGTTGCCCATGCGCACCCTGACCCGATCGTCCTGGCGGCAGACCAGGTGATCGATGCCCGGGAACACCCGGCTGTTCCACGACCAGATATTAAAGTCGAGCATGGTGTTTATCTTCGCCGTCATGGTGCCGGGCTCTATGTCGTAGGCGTTGAGCAGAAAGCAGAAGTCGCGGTCCACCTTGTGCTCCTCCGGGTCCTTGGGATGCACCACCAGCGATCCCATCATGCCCATGGCCATCTGCACCATCTCATCCGCGTGCGGGTGGTACATGAACGTGCCGGACTGCTTGAGCTCGAACTCGTAGACATAGGTCTTTCCCGGCGGGATCTGCGGCTGGTTGAGCCCTCCAACCCCGTCCATCCCCGCCGGCAGGAAGATCCCGTGCCAGTGGATGGTGGTGTGTTCGGGCAGGCGGTTGGTGACGAAGATGCGGATCTTGTCACCCTCCACACACTCGATGGTGGGTCCGGGGCTCTGTCCGTTGTATCCCCACAGCCGGGCGACCATGCCCGGCGCCATCTCGCGCTCTACCGCCTCGGCGGTCAGATGGAACTCTTTCCAGCCGTTTTTCATACGCCAGGGAAGCGACCAGCCATTCAGCGTCACCACCGGGTTGAACCAGGGTCCGGTGGCGGGTTCCTCCGGCGGCTGCATCGCGGACGAAGTGGAGCTCGGCGAATCGGGCAGCGCGGCCAGAGAAGCGCGGGACACCAGCCCCGCACCAAGCGCCATACCGGCGCCAGCTAAAAATTGTCGTCTAGTAGTCATGTTCTTTCTCCAATGTGATGCTCAATGGCCCTCGCCTCCCCCAGCTTCGGGGGAAATCCTGGCGCTCTCGAAACGCATGGGCGTATCCCCTGCACCGGTCATCGTGCTCTGCAGATTCGCATCTGCCAGCCAGAAGTCGCGCACCGCGTCGACGTAGTTGGATTCCAGCACGGCCGCCGAACGGACATCGGCGAGCAGGTCGAAGACACTCATCAGCATGCCGTTGTACATGAGCAGCCGCTCCTGGCTGATGCGCTGGCGCAGCGGGACGAGCGTACTCCCAAACTGCTTGGCCACTTCCCACGTGGTCTGATACGCGATCAGCGCCTGCCGGGACTCCGAGGCCGCGCTGATTGCCACCGCCTCGGCCTGGGCCTGGGCCTGGTCGAACACGGTCCGGGCCTTTGCGTTCTGTACGCCGCCGGCGTCGAAGATCGGGATGCGCAGCTCGAGCTCATACCCGTCGGCATCGATGCCCTCCACCGTTTCCCGCTGGGGTCCGAGTTCGATACTCGACAGGAACGGGTTGAGTCGCGTGAGGTCGAGGTTCTTGGCCATCCTCTCCAGGTTCAGTCGGGCGATCTGGACATCCAGCCGGTTCTCGATCGCCTCACGCTCCACCGCCTCGAAATCCACAAGCACGGCCGGGAGTTCAGGCAGCTGGTCGGGCAGGTCGATCATCCTGGCGTGTTCACCCCACAGGCCAAGCTGGCGGATCAGGGCCTCCTTCGCCGCGAGTTCCGCCAGCCTCTGCCTGGCCAGCGATGCCTGCAGTTGGTGCAAAAGGATCTCCGATTCGGCAGCTTCGATGATGTTGCTGTGCCCGAGGGCAGCCATCTGCCGGATCATGTTGTTGCCAGTCTGTGCCGACTCCACCGCCCGCTGCATCAGGCCGGTCTGCTGACGCTGGGCAACGGCATTGATCCACGCCCGCCGGGTGCTCACGATGTGGTCCAGCACCGCGGCCGCGGCTTCGTAGCGTGCCATCTCCAGTCGGCGCGCCTCGACCTGCCTGCGCAGCGGCATCAGCACCAAACCGCCGATGTCGAACAGGAGCGATGCCGCGTACTCGTCACTGCCGAAACGCTCCAGGGTAAAGCCGGGGTTCTCCATCCGCCCAGCCTGGGCATAGTCGGCTTCCGCAATGCCCACGCGCAGCAGGCTTGCCTTGGCTTCCGGGTTGACCTCGAGCGACATCCGTTCGGCATCGGCGATGCCGAGCGGGGCCGACAGGATCTGTGTGATCTCCTCGGCGCTCATCGGGTCCTCCGGATTGATCACCGCCTTCACATCGTGCGGCCCGGGGTTCTCGTCGAGGAGTTCCTGTACGCGCGACATGCCGTTGTCTTCGGGTACCGTGGTACACGCCGCGATCGACAGCGTCAAACCCGCCGCCAACCACAGCCTAATGGTGTTGGTCATGTCTACGCTCCTTAGTTAGCGGGTTTGATGTTGGTGATCTCGAAACCGCCCGGGGTGTTCTCGACGTCGAACTCGACCCGCAGCCCTTTCTCCATCCCTTCCAGCATCTTCGGGTCCTTGACCTTGAACACCATGGTCATGGCCGGCATGCCGTACTTCTCGATCGGGTCGTGGGCTATCCTGATCTTGTTCTGCGAGAGCCGGACGGATTTGACCGTTCCGCGGGCATCCATGACTTCCGTACCCGATCCTGGGTCTTCGCCCCGAGGGACGATACGGGTGACCACGAACCCCTTGGACGTGTTCTCCACGTCAAAACCGATCTCCTGCCCTTTCTCCAGCCCGGACAGCAGCGACGGATCCTCGACCCGGAACACCATGGTCATCGGTGGCATACCGTATTTGTCGATCGGGTCGTGGGCGATCCGTATCTTGCCCTGCTCAGGACGGATGGACTTGATCATGCCGTTGGCGTCCGCTGCGGCGCCATCTTCTTTCTGATCCTGGCCTCGGGCAGACGAGTCATCGTACGACCCTGTCGGCGTCGAGAACTTCTGCGTGCTCTCCGGGTTGAACGTCTCGTCTCCGTTGAATCGCTCGATCCAGGATAGTTCCGCGTCGAGTGGCACGATCTCGTCAAAGAGCGCGCCTTCTCTTTTTGGAGAAGATGGATGTTGCGATGCGTCCAGAACGGACGGAGTTTGCTCCGGCGCCGCGCCGGTTTCATCCGACGCCGCACCGGGCACGTACAGTGCTAACAGCACGGGAGCTAGGACGGCCCCCAGTATTTTGTTGTTACTCATTTTTCCCCCAGACTGTTCATTCTCTCGAATGCGTCTGCGCGATCCGGTAGGCGGATCGACGATTAAATCTGGTCGGCGCGCAGCTAACCGCGCCGACGACCGTCAACGAATGGTGGGGTTAAGTTAGTGACGCGGGGGTCTGAGGGGAGGATTAGCGTCTACCAGCGGGTTGAAACCCGCGTAGTGCTGCAGCCATTCATGGTTGCGCGGAGCATCCCGCAACGCGCCGGGCGGCTGGGGTAGAGCGCTGAGGCACACCGAACAAAGCAGTGTACAGGCGCTGATCTCAACAAGCGGGTTGCAGTGTACTGGTAAAGCTTCGCTGTCCAGCGAGTTCCCGATGACTGTTATCGCCACCATCGAGTCTCCGTGATGCGCATGTTGCTCCACCTGAATTGGTCCAGCATCATCTGGGGTAATGGATGAGGTCACAAGGGCGTGCGTCAGCGGAGAGAACGCCAAAGTAACCGGAATCAGGCAATAAAAAAGCCCAGTAACAAATTTGCTCAGTCTGACGCGCATGGTTGAGTGAGGTTGGCCATGGAGCTTCTGGTTTTCGTGAGACCCGCAGTACGGTGGTAGGTTCAATCTAACCGGCATTAACCAAAAAAATCAACCGCGGGTGCGATAGGGTCAGCCCGTACAAGCGTTGTTGAGGTGCTGTTGTAACAACGCGGATTCTGGTTAGGCCGTGTTTTACTTCGGATACCTACCTGCGCAAATTCGGCGAAGGTAGCTTGAAAGTCAGGATACGTTTTAACGGCCTCGAAGGCACATGCTCGGGATCAATACGTGTCCGGTTAGGGTCGCTGGGAGACGGTCACGTTGCAATGCAACAACTCGTTCTGATGTTCAACACGAAGGTCCGGAAAGGGCGCAGGCTGTGTAAATACTCAGAATTAAAAGCTTCGGTGGGTTAAGCGAAACGATTTTCTGCGCTCTAACGTTACAAGTGGATTTCAAATTACGAGATCCTTTCTAGTGATGTTGATAGTGTAGTTTCGTCCCAACCGATCGTTATTTTTTCGAGTTTTTACATAGCCTGGGCACTTTGCGGGCCTTAGGTAATCAGATCGTCAACGGCAGGAATGGAATCCATCAGCGCTGTTAGAGTGGGGAATTCAATGAGGGGCGCTTATCAGTTCACAAATCCTCTGGCTTCGAAAATGACCATCGGGATCGACGGCGGTATCACCACCCCGAGTCCTCCGAACGAGGCGGTGATCGCCGAGGCGTACCCGCGATCGTATCCGCGGTTGACCATGGTCGGGATCAAGAGCATGCCGGAAGAACGCCAGCAGGAACCCGCAGATGTAGGTTTCGATGTTTTTGAAGATGTTCGTCAATAGACCGGCTGTGGTCATGGGCCTCTCCCCGGGGTGCGGTGCGCCCTACCCACGGTACGCACGGATAGGGCGCACTTTTTTTGCGTGGCCGTTTTAGAACGGGCGCCGGATCATCCGCGGCCGAGGAGGCTCAGCATGCGGTCTAGTTTTTCCTTGCCGCCGGTCTTTTCCTTAGAACTTTTCCGGGAGGGTCGTCCCGAGTTTCCACTGGGTGCCGCCCTGGGCGTCGCCCAGCGCCATTTTAAAGGTCTTCGCGTAGGCGGCCGACGTGGCAAGAAACAGGGACGCTGCTGTAACCACGATAGTGCGGTAGAACGGATTTCTGTATTGCATGGTTGACTCCTTTGATGGTGTGTGACGCGTCCCACGTCCCCCGGGAGGATCTCCTTGAGTCCCGAGGCCAATTATGAGATTTGTCGGTTTATACACCTAATGGTGTTTATCGCGGAACAAAGCCCCGTGCGTGAGCATGGGGATGGACGCGATGCCCGCACGGTATCGTGCGGGCCACGGACGAGGCCGGACGCGGCTTTGCCGACGGCCGGCCGAGTCCAGTGTATCCCGGCAACGCCGGGATGATTCCCCGCGCGTAAGCGCGGGGAGATTCCATCGCCACGCGAAGCGACCTTGATGATTTTGGACGGAACTTCTCATGCCGAACAGATTCAATGACTTGCTGGGAGAAGTCCAAAAGGAGGTGGACGAAATATTTCCCTGGGACCTGAGCGACCGATTGGGGGAGGTGTCGGGCCTGCTGATTCTGGACGTGCGCGAGCCCTACGAATTCGAAGCCATGCACATTCCCCGATCCCTGCTGGTGCCGCGGGGTATCCTGGAGACCGCCTGCGAATACGGCTACGAAGAGACCGTTCCGAAACTGGTGGAAGCGCGATGCGCGGAAATCGTCGTCGTCTGTCGCTCCGGAAATCGGAGTCTGCTCGCCGCACATACGATGAAACTGCTCGGGTACCGCCACGTATCCTCGCTGAAAACGGGCTTGCGGGGATGGAACGATTACGAGCAGCCCTTGGTCGACGGCGGCGGAACGCCGGTGAGCGTGGAATCGGCGGATGTATACTTCATTCCCCGGGTCAGCGACGCGCAGCTGGGTAGAACCTGAACGTGTAGGGCACGGCGCCGGCAGGGTCTCGGCGTCGCATCGTGTCGCCGTTGGCGCACGACATGCTGCGAGGCAGGTTCAATGGAAGAACCAGTAGGCGACGACGATGGCGGTAAGTATCCCCGCCAGATCCGCCACCAGGCCGCAGGCGATCGCATGCCGAACCCGCCGGATGCCGACGCTCCCGAAATACACCGCGAGCACATAGAAAGTCGTTTCCGTGCTGCCTTGAATGATTGCCGCGACCGTGGCCGGGAAGGAGTCGACACCGTATGCGCTCATGGTTTCCAGCATCATTGCGCGCGCGCCGCTGCCGCTCAATGGCTTCATCAACGCAGTGGGAATCGCGGCTACGAAGTCCGTATCGATGCCGAGCCAGGTGAGCATGGATTGCAGCGCCGACAACAGCAGTTCCAGCGACCCGCTGGCGCGCAGGATGCCGATGGCGACCAGCATGCCTACGAGGAAAGGTATCAGTGTAACGCAGACCTCGAACCCCCCCTTGGCTCCGTCGATGAACGCGTCGTAGACGTTGATCCTGCGGTACCAGCCTATGCTCAGGAACGCCACAATGACGCCCAGCAACACCAGGTTGCCTATGAGGCTGGATTGCTCGCTCAGGGATGCGGGGTCCAGTCCGCCGAGGTAGGTGATGAGCAGCGCCATGAACGCCGCGAATCCCGCGAAGTACGCCCAGACGACGGGATGCCACAGCTTCAGCCGCTGCAACCAGGCCACCATGAGCAGTCCTGCAAGCGTGGAGGCTGATGTCGCCAGGAGTATCGGAATGAAGACCGCGGTTGGATCCGAGGCGCCCTGTTGCGCGCGATACAGGAATATCGTCACCGGAAGCAGCGTCACCGAGGAGGTGTTGAGGACGAGGAAAAGGATCTGGGCGTTGGTAGCAGTCTCGGGAGTCGTATTCAGCGACTGCAGGTCCTGCATCGCCTTCAGTCCCATCGGCGTGGCGGCGTTGTCCAGTCCCAACATGTTCGCCGCCAGGTTCATGGTCACCGAGCCCGTGGCCGGGTGCCCTTTCGGCACTTCCGGCATGAGGTGGCGGAACAGCGGACTCAGTCCCTTGGCCAGCCACTGGATCAGACCCGCGCGCTCCGCTATGCGAAAGAAACCCAGCCACAGACACAATACCCCGATCAAGCCGATGGCGATCTCGACTCCGAGCTTCGCCATGTCGAACGTCGCTCCGATTACTTGGGCGAACACGGAAGGATCGTCAAGCAGCAGCCATCGATACAGAGATGATGCGAAAGCGACGAGGAAAAACGCAAACCAGATATGCGACAACATTGTCCAGAAATCGCGGTCTTAGGTCGTAACTGTATTTGTTGAACGAAATGTCTGGAGTATCAGAGTCGGCATTCGTCGTAAGACGCAGCGACACGCGCCTCATGCCGCCGCGTTCGTCGAGAGTGGTGCTGGCGATCTTGGTGATCGAGCTCCTGACGGCGTGCACCACGGTCAAGGTCGCTTACAGCAACGCCGATCGTATACTGTTCCAGTACATGGATGAATACCTCAACCTCACGGCGACGCAGAAGCAGTTCCTGCGCCCCGAGCTGGAGGCCCAGCTTCAAAGTCATCGCCGAGAGGAACTGCCAAGCGTGATAGCCTGGCTGGAAACAATCGAGACTTACGCAAAAGACGGCCTCGACCGCGACGAGGCGAAAAACATTCTGGACGCGCTGGTGAGGATCTATGCGGACACCACGCGGCGGACCATAGCGGTGGTGGTCCCGGTCCTGGCGCAACTGAACGCGGCGCAGATCGAACACCTGACAACCAGGCTGACGCGGGCGAACCGTCGCTACCAAGCCCGGCACCTGGCGTACCCTTCGGACCGCCGCAAGGCCAGGCGTATACAGCAGCTCATTCGGCGCATCGAGCGCTGGACCGGTGAACTCTCATCGGAGCAGCGGCAGCTTGTGACGAACTTGAACAACGCGATTCCGGAGGCCCACGAGGATTGGTACGCATACCGTCTGCATCAGCAGCAAACGGTGCTCAAAATGCTGCACAAGGCGGCGAATGTTGACGAATTGTCACGATTTCTCAATCAATGGTGGGTCGAACAGGGTAACATGGGGCGTCAGTTGTCCGATAAGGCGAGTCAGTCCTGGAAGGTGATCGAAGACATGGTGGTGTCGATTGACGGCACACTGACGCCGGAGCAGCGAAATCGCGCCCTGCGGCGGATCAACGGCATCCGCCGGCAGTTGCGTTCCCTGGAGCAGTGAAATGGCGAAAGACGATAGATTGCCTGCCAAACCCTCGAGCGCGGAAATCACCGCGTTTCTCGACAAAGTGGCCAGGGCCCCGGTGGTCAAGGCGGCCGGTTCCCGCGGCCGGTTGATCTTCGCCCTGGACGCGACCGCAAGCCGCCAGCCGGCCTGGGACCGGGCGACGCACATTCAAGTAGAGATGTTCCAGCAGACTGCGGCGTTGGGCGGCCTGGAAGTGCAGTTGTGTTTTTACCGCGGGCACGGCGAGTTCAGTTTCAGCCCCTGGTACGTACGCTCGAACGACCTTCTCAGGCGTATGACAAGCGTGTTCTGTCTGGGCGGGCTTACCCAGATTCGCAAGGTTCTTAAGCACGCGCGCAAGGAGGCAAAAAAGAACAAAGTGCATGCGCTGGTGTTCGTAGGGGACTGTGTCGAGGAGGACGTAAATCAGCTCTGCGGTCTCGCCGGTGAATTGGGACTGCTTGGCGTGCCGGCGTTCATTTTCCACGAGGGCAACGATGCGCGCGCCGCGGCGGCGTTTCAACAGATTGCGTGCCTTACACATGGGGCCTGTTGTCCCTTCGACGCCAACAGTCCACAGCAGCTCAAGGACCTGTTGAGCGCGGTGGCGGTTTACGCCGCCGGAGGACGCCGGGCCTTGAAAGCCTTCAGCAGAGACAAGATCGGCCCGGTACGCCGACTGGTGCACCAGATCGGCGATCGGAATTGACGCGTGATTCTTCGCCTGCTGCTGATACTCATCGTGGTGACGGCGGCGGTGCTGCTCGTGCACTGGTTCCTCAGGGAGGACCCGAAGAAGGTCGCCCGCCATCTCCGCCGCGGCGGCATGTGGGCGGCGGTGATCGCGGTGCTGCTGCTTGCCGCAACCGGGCGTTTGCACTGGCTATTCGCTCTCGTGGCCTCGGCGATCCCGTTTCTGGGCCGCCTTCTGTCCCTGCTGCGATTCGTGCCGATCCTTAGTCAGTTGTACACGTTGGTTCAAAACGCCCGGGCGGCGAGAGCCGCGGGTACGTCGTCCGCGGGCGGCGGCGTCGGTGGTCGCTCGCAGGTCGACTCCCGCTATCTGCGCATGAGTCTGGATCACGACAGCGGTGAAATGGAGGGTGAGGTATTGCAGGGGGCTTACGCCGGCAAAAAGCTGTCCGAACTGTCGGAATCCCAATTGTACGAGTTGTACGAGGAGTGCCACCGCGAGGACGCGGAGTCGGCTGCGCTGCTGCAGGCCTATCTCGACCGCGTGTACGGCGAGGATTGGCGCGAACGTGTTTCCAGCGAGCCGTTTGCCGGCGGCGCAGCACCGTCCGGTGGACAGATGACCCCCCACGAGGCGCGCGAGATTCTCGGCGTCGCCGACGGCGCCACGCGCGAGCAGATCGTTGAGGCGCACCGCCGATTGGTACAGAAATTTCATCCGGATCGCGGTGGCTCCACCTACCTCGCCGCGAAGATCAATCTGGCCAAAGACCTGCTGTTGAAACAGGACTGAAGACAGCCATCGGGACTTGGTCGGCTTGATCTGAGTCACAGGCCGGGTCGCCATAAACTGCGACACTTCCGGCGATGATTATTCATAACGAAATACTGCTGCTCGCGGTGTCGTTGTCGCTCGGCCTGCTGATCGGCGTGGAACGTGGATGGCAGGTGCGCGAGGCGGAGGAGGGGAGCCGCGTCGCCGGCGTCCGCACCTACGGACTGCTGAGCCTGCTCGGCGGGTTGTCCGCCCTGATCGGAAAACAACTGGGATGGCCGACTCTGGGGCTGATGTTTGTCGGCGTGGCGGTGGTGTTGGCCACGGTCTACGCGGTGAATCTCGCGCGCACGAAAGATGCCGGCATTACCAGCCTGGTTGCGGCCTTGTTGTCCTACAACCTCGGTGCCCTGGTGTTGCTGGGTTACGCCATCGAAGCGGCGGCGGCCGCTGTCATTGCCACGATCATCCTCGGATTCAAACCGGTGCTTCACAACTGGTTGCGAGGTCTCGAGCCCGAGGAATTGCGCGCCGCACTCAAGCTGCTATTGATCTCGGTGGTGCTGCTACCGGTGCTGCCCGACCAGGGATACGGTCCGTGGCAGGCGCTCAATCCCTACCAGATCTGGTGGATGGTGGTGTTGATCGCCGCGATCTCCTTCACCGGCTACTTCGCGATGAAGATCACCGGCGCCGGCAAAGGCGCCATCCTCACCGGCTTGTTCGCCGGCTTCGCATCGTCCACGGTCTTGACGTTGCATTTTTCCCGCTTGGCGAGAGTGCGCCCCGAAATCATGGCGGCGTTGGTCCCGGGGATACTGATCGCATGTGCAACGATGTTTCCGCGGACGTTGCTGGTCGTCGTCGTAATAAAAGCGGAACTAGCGCCCATGTTGTTGGTCCCCGGCGCCGTGATGTGCGCGATCATTCTGGTACCGGCATTGTTACGGTGGCGGCAGGGACTCATGACCCAGCACGATGCAGTGAGAATGCAGAATCCCCTGGATCTCGGGGCAACGCTGCGTTTCGGCTTGCTGCTCGCAGCGATCATACTACTGGCGGAGGGTTTGAAATCGACGCTGGGAAAACTGGGTATCTACTTGCTGGCAGTGACGTCCGGCGTCGCGGACGTCGACGCGATCACCCTGTCCCTGTCCCGAATGAGCCTGGACGACCTGCCGTTGGTGGACGCGCGAAACGGCATACTGTTGGCGCTGGTGGTGAACACGGCGGCGAAAGGTGTGCTGGCCTTGGGCGTCGGCGGTCGTGCGCTGGGCACGCGCGTCACCATGCCCCTGTTGGCGGCAGCCGCCGCGGGCCTGTTGTTCGTCGGCGGGTCCGATCCGACTTCCGGGTAGACGACGGCAACGGCATTTACGCACCTCTGCGGGCCATGGACTCGCCGCCGCCGTGCTCATTCCGCGGCGTAGTATTCCTCCGGCAGATCGCGCGCAAACGGTCTCCAGCGGTAGACGTCGAGATCGACGCGGTCGCCGTCGAACTTGATTCCCTCGCTCTGCAGCAGTGCCTTCTGCCGCGCATGCATGTCGCTGTGCGCAGGAAACGCGATTTTGCCCTGGGCGTTGATGACCCGATGCCACGCCAACTCACGCTCTGAGGGCGAACGATACAGGGCGTAGCCGACCAGGCGCGCGCGATTGCCCAGGCCCGCCAATTGGGAAATCTGGCCATAGGTCGCCACCCGGCCGCGGGGGATCCTCGCCACGATGTTCCAGATTCGGGCGTACGCCGTATTATTCACCACGACGCCTGCGTCCACCGCGTGTTCGTAGCCGGCCGGTGTGAACCAAAACAGGTCCGGGGTGCACTATTTTTGTGCGATCGAACCCGCACCGGTTGCGTCCCGTTACCTAGCTGCCGCATTCCCGAGCGCCCGGTCCGCATGGCACGAATTGTGCTGAGCAGCGTTAGTGTCAACAGAAAACCGATAGCAAGGGTAGTCACTATGGATGCAATCAAAGAACTGAGCTACGCGCTCGACACGTTCTATTTCCTCGTGTCCGGCGCACTGGTGATGTGGATGGCGGCCGGTTTCGCCATGCTCGAGGCGGGGTTGGTTCGAGCCAAGCACACCGCCGAGATCCTCACAAAGAACATTGTTTTGTACAGCATTGCCTGCGTCATGTATCTGCTTTGCGGTTACCAGATCATGTACGGTGGGTCCGCTAGTTCTATTTTACCCAATCTGGGTTTCCTCATCGGCGCGGACAACACCGTGGAAGCGGTTGTCGCGGGCGGCGACGATGCGCCGTATTATTCCGTCAGGTCGGATTTCTTCTTCCAAGTGGTCTTCGTCGCCACCGCAATGTCCATCGTTTCCGGTGCCGTCGCCGAGCGCATGAAACTGTGGGCGTTCTTGGTTTTTGCCGTGATCATGACCGCGTTCATCTATCCGGTCCAGGGTTTCTGGAAATGGGGCGGCGGATTCCTGGATCAGCTGGGTTTTCTGGATTTCGCCGGCTCCGGAGTGGTGCATCTGACCGGCGCCACTGCGGCCCTGGCCGGTGTACTTCTGCTGGGTCCGCGTACCGGGAAATACGGTCCCTCCGGTGAAATTCGGGCCATCCCCGGCGCTAATCTTCCTCTGGCCACCCTTGGGACCTTCATATTATGGCTGGGTTGGTTCGGCTTCAACGGCGGTTCGGAGCTGAAGATTTCCAACGTCGACGAGGCCAATGCGGTGGCGCAGGTCTTCGTCAATACCAACGCCGCCGCCGCCGGCGGTGTCGTCGTCGCGTTGCTCGTGTCCCGCCTGCTGTTTCGCAAGGCGGACTTGACGATGACGCTCAACGGTGCGATCGCCGGCCTGGTGGCGATTACCGCCGAGCCGCTCACGCCGACGCCGCTCACGGCGACCATGATCGGCGGCATCGGCGGCGGCCTCGTCGTGGGTTCGGTCCTGGCCCTGGACAAGCTCAAGCTCGACGACCCGGTCGGCGCCATCTCCGCCCACGGCACGGTAGGTATGTGGGGACTGCTGGCGGTGCCTCTGACGAACGCCGATGCCAGCTATGTGGCCCAGCTCACCGGGGCTTGTGTGATTTTCGCTTGGGTCTTCGCTGCGAGTTTTGTCTGCTGGCTGCTGCTCAGGCTGACGCTGGGAATTCGCGTCTCAGAGGAAGAAGAGTTGCAGGGACTGGATTGGGCGGAGTGCGGTATGCAGGCCTATCCGGAATTCGTCAACAATGAGATCTCCCAAAGCCCGCCTTCCGGTCCTCAAAAAGGCTCCGCGTTGCGCGACGCATCCGGTCGACTGGCCAGGGCCGAAGTTTGAACCCGCGCCGACGTAAATAGACGTACCGAGGCAGTACGTCGCGGGCCGCCCGCGCGAGCGAGGAAGTGCTCGGTGACGCGGCGCACAGCGATTGCGCCCCGCTAGACAAGTGGTCGTAGAGTTCCCGGTATTGACGGGTCATGTCACGAAACAAATCCGAGGTCTTGTCGAAAGGAGTACAGTAGACCCGAGTCGCAGACCGGGGTTGCGGGAACCGGCGGGGCGCACGCTCGGCCGCGCTATTGTCGCAAGACGCATTTCTGATAGAGATCTTTGAGACGGCCGTTGCGGTCGTACTTGTTCTTGAGGTCGGTATATGCGGTTTTATCGTACAGGGCCCAAAACCGGTCTCCATCGTAAAAAGATTCAGAGTACAGGGATTTGACCCCCCCTAACGCTTCGACCTTGTCTTCCACCTTCCTGTTGTAATGCCCCGCCGGCAATTGCGTGCGGCCACGCACGATGTCCCAGAAACCGAAATTCACGTAAAGCGTTTCCGGGTCCGTCGGATAAAGAGGAAACCGGTGATGCCCGTCCGCTGACTTGAACGGACAGATCCATACCGGTCTGATGCCGATTTCGTCGTCAAAAAATTGCAGGAACTCCGCGGCCCTGTCGATGGGGATGTCGACATCCTGTATCACGGATTCGGTATGAATTCCGAATAATCGTTCGATGGATCCACGTAGTTTCCATTTCGCGTTCCAGCGCATGACCTTGGTGTAGAAAATCGAGTTCAAACGCTGACGCCCGTAAAGTCGCCGGACAATCGGGTTTTGCGCGTACAGATTCTTCGAACACCAGAACCAGTCGGTGTCCCAACGCCACAAGTAGTCGTGCGTAGTCAGGAAGTCGGTCTTCTTCTCTCTGATCGACCGATAGTATATTTGCTCATAGGTGTAATCGCTGACAAAAGGCGCTTTGTCGGTGAAATAACCGGTTGTGACGTACAGCTCCGTCGGCGAGAAAACGGTCCCATCCAGGAAGTCCACTTCCTTCCGCGTCAGCTCCTGCAAATCCTGAAAATACGACGCCGCATCGTGATACCGGATATGCTCGAGCTTGACGTACGCGGCAACGGGAATCGTTCTGATCTTGAGAGACAGCGCATAGCCCAGGGTGCCGTAGGAGTTGGCGAAACCCAGGAAGAGATCCCGATGCGCGTTGTTCGGGGAGCAGCGCACGATGTCGCCGTTGCCGGTCAGGATCTCCATTTCCAGTACGCCCTCGTGGACGAGACCCTGTCTGAAAGACGTCGACTCGATGCCCACCCCGGCCACTGCGCCTCCTACGGTGATGGATCTGAGTTGCGGCACCACCGTGGGCATGAGGCCGGATGCCAGGGTGGTGTCCACGACGTCGCCATATGTCGTCATGCCTTCGACCCTGACCCAGCTCCGGTCTGGGTCCAGATCGATAACCTGATCGAGGTCGGAGACATCCAGTGTGCCGCGCGGTGCCGGCTCACGGTCGCGGAACAGGTTGGACGTCGGTTTTTGCAGGCGCACGGCGTCTGCCGCCGCGCCGAACTGGGCGGCAATACGCCTTTTCTTCTGTTCGAAATCAACTTCCCGATTCATGGGCCAGTATCGACGTGGCTGGGGCGGCGGGACGACGCGCGGCCGTCCAACCCCGCCGATGTCCCTGGAAATCCTGCTTGCGAGCGGCGATTTCAACGCCAGCGCGGAGTGTACTACGGGCCGCTAGCCGGCACATTTTCGCAGACGATTCAGCGAGTTAACACGAAACAGGCAATTCTTGAGTGTGCCGCTGGCGATACACGCGTGGTCTGGTCTATCATGTAGTGACTTACCTCCTGAGGATTCGTTCGGGGATGATCGAGGGTGGGATTATCGGATTATCTCCGCACCAGAAGTGAGTTATGCGGCTAACATTCATTCGCACATCGTTGGTGCTCATTATTCTTGCGTTTATCGGTATCGCGGGCGCGAAAGTAAACCCCGTGAGCATCGACCGTCTGTTTGCGACCCCGGAGCAGAAGAAGGCAACCGCGCTCATTAATCAATTCATCCGCCGCTACCATTATCGTAAACGCCAGCTCGATGATGCGCTCTCGGATTCCATCTTTGACCGCTACGTGTCCTCCCTGGACCCGAACCGAAGCTATTATTATGCCTCGGATATAAGAAAGTTCGAAAAGTTCAGATTTCGACTCGACGACGCGATTCGCGAAACCAAGCTGGATCCGGCGTTCGAGATATTCAAGCTGTTCCGCAAGCGGTTGGAGGAACGAGTCGATTTCGCGGCGAATCTGCTGGACGAGGATTTCGACTTCGGAGTCAAGGAAGAATTCATCCTGGACCGCAGCGAGGAACCCTGGGCGGAGGACGTGGCGGCTCTCAATCAGATCTGGCGCCGCCGGGTCAAGAACGACTTCTTGAGTCTGCGCCTCGCAGGAAAAACCTCGGCTGAAATCGTGCAGACTCTGGAGAAACGGTATCGACGCCTGTCCGATCGCATCAGCCAATTCACCAGCGACGACGTCTATCAGACCTTCATCAACGCCTACACCTTTTCCGTAGAGCCGCACACGTCGTATTTCTCCAGGCGGGCGTCCGAGAACTTCAAGATCCGAATGAGCCTGTCTCTGGAAGGGATCGGCGCGGCGCTGCAGTCGGAAAGCGAATTCACCGTCGTCCGGCGGATCATTGCGGGCGGTCCGGCGGAGCAAAGCGGACTGCTGAAGGTGGACGACCGGATAACCGGAGTAGGGCAGGAGGACGAACCCCTCGTGGACGTCGTCGGTTGGCGACTGCCCGACGTAGTGGATCTGATTCGTGGGCCCAAAGGCACCGTGGTTCGCCTGGAGATACTGCCCAAAGCGACACCACCGGAGGGGCCGACCAGGGTGATCGAACTGGTCCGCAATACGATAAAGCTGGAAGAACAGGCGGCGAAGAAAAATGTGATCGAGCTGGATACATCCTTCGGCCCCGTCAAAATCGGCGTAATCCGCGTTCCAACCTTTTATACCGATTTCGAGGCGCGGGAATCGGGGGAGGAGGATTTCCGCAGCACGACACGCGACGTGCGGCGCCTGCTGCAGGAGCTGCAGAGCGAAGGCGTTCGCGGGGTCCTCGTAGACTTACGCGGCAATGGCGGTGGTTCGTTGGCGGAGGCGACGGAATTGACGGGCTTGTTCATCCGCTCGGGTCCCATCGTTCAGGTCAAGGATTCGAGCGGGCGCATCAGCGTCAACAGCGATCCAGATCCGAGCATTGTGTATGCAGGACCTCTGGCGGTTCTGGTGGATCGCCACAGTGCCTCCGCCTCGGAGATCTTTGCCGGAGCGATTCAGGATTATCGCCGGGGGATCGTCATAGGAGAGCCCACCTACGGCAAGGGTACGGTGCAGCGTTTGATCAACCTTGACCGGTTCGCCAAGGCCGGTGGTATGGGACAGCTGAAATTCACGATCGCACAGTTCTTTCGCATCAACGGCGACAGCACCCAGCACCGAGGAATCGTTCCCGATATCGTTTTTCCCACTGCGCTCGACATAGAAGAACAGGGAGAACGCGCGTTGGAGAACGCACTGCCGTGGGAGTCGGTGCAGCCGACGCGTTATGCCGCGGGAAGTATAGACGCAAAGGTGCTGGACGAAGTGCGACTGCGCCATCTCTCTCGCACGCAGTCGCATCCGGGGTTTCGGTATCTGCTCGATGAAGCGCAGGCGGCCAAACGAGCCCGTGACAAAAAGACCGTGAGCTTGATGGAAGCCGAACGCAAGGCCAATCGAGACCGTATTGAACGAGAGCGCCGGAAGCGAATCAATCTGTATCGAATTGCGCGTGGCCTCGAACCCTTGAGCGAGGATTCGGACGAGACGCGGCAGAACGACGAAACCGGCGACGATGACGACGACGTATTACGCGACGAAGCCGCGCACATTCTCTACGACGCTATTCATCTGAGCGGTCAGAAACTGATCACGTTTCGCCATTAGCGGTCCGTTCGCTGTCTGATCGGTTCCCAACTTCATCGCACATTCGCTGGAACAGCGAGTATCAGACGCGTCGTAAACCAAAACGCTCCCACGCCAATTCGATACTGGACAGGAGTTTCTCGGTTACGGTTTTCTTAGCGCTGTAGGAAATCTCGTAGATATCTGCGTCTTTGCTCTTCGCCAATAGATAGTCATCGCTGGTTTGCAACGCATCGACCAGCTCCAACTGCAGCGCCCGCGTCCCGTACCAATGCTCTCCGGTGGCGACCTGGTCGAGGTCCAACTGGGGGCGATGCTGTATGATGAAGTCTTTGAAGAGATCGTGCATTTCTTCTATCTGTTCCCGGAGTTTCGCACGTTCCTTTTCGGTGTTCTTGCCGAACATGGTGATGGTGCGTTTGTACTCACCCGCGGTTTCTTGCTCGAATTCGACGCCGTGTCGGTTGAGTAGAGTATTGAAATTCGGCAGTTGCGCCAGCACGCCAATGGATCCGATTACCGCGAAAGGGGCCGCAATGATTTTGTTCGCGACACAGGCCATCATGTAGCCTCCGCTGGCGGCCACCTTGTCGACTGCCACGGTGAGGGGGATCTTCGCGTCCCGTAGACGGCGCAACTGGGACGCGGCCAGACCGTGCTCGTGTACGATTCCGCCGCTGTTATCCAGGCGCACGACAACCTCATCCTCGGGTTTGGCCATGGTTAAAATAGCCGTAATCTCCTCGCGCAGCGAGATGGCCGCGGTCGCTTTGATGTCGCCGTGAAAATCGAGCACGAATACCTGCTTGCGTGAGTCCGGTTGTTTCTGCTTCTGCTCAAGCTTCTTTCTCGCTTTATCCGCTTTCGCCACCTTCTTCCACTGCTTTTTTGGGAGCGTGTGGCTCTGTAGAAGTTTTTGCATGAACTCGAATTTGTCGTTGAGCTTTTTGACCTCCAGTTTTTCCAGTACTCTTGATCGTCGTGACGCCATGACGCCCGCCGCAATCACTAACACCGCCGCGACGACAATGGTCATCGTTTTTGCGAAGAACAAGCCGTAATCGATAAAAAACTCCGACATCAGATGCTCCTTATTGTTATCGTCAACAGAACAAGAACTCCGTCACTTCGGACAAAGAACGCACTTCCATATCGGGTCTGAAATCCTGGTCCCAGGTCTCTCCCTGGCGGTTGACCCAAACCGTCCGCATGCCCACCTGCGAGGCCCCGAGAACGTCCTGGTACGGGTGATCGCCAACGTGTATCACCGCTCCGGGCTGCTGACGGGCCCGCTTGCAGGCGGCCAGAAACACTTCAGGATGCGGTTTTGCCACCCCCACTTCACGTGCCGAAACACAAGCGGTAAAAAATCGGCGCAACCCTATGCGTCCCAAGTCGGCGTTGCCGTTGCTGATGCTCACCAATGGGTACTTGCGCGAAAGCCGTTCCAGGGCCGGGGTGACGTCGGGAAACAGGGATACATTGTTGCGCGCATGCATGAACTCTTCAAACGCCGGCTCCGCAAGAGCCGCATCGTAACCGCACTGCAGCAGCACGCGCTCCAGCGTCAGTTTCCGCATGACGGTGAGATCGTGCCGCAGCTCCGGGTGTTCAGCCTCGACCTTACGGCGCTCTTCCCGCAGGCCCTCTTCGCCGTGGCGATCGACCACCTCGGGACAGTGTCTCGTCAGCCAGTCGAGTACGCGCTTCTCGGCTTCGGCGATGACCGGGGCGATGTCCCACAATGTATCGTCGAGGTCAATGGTGATGGCGCGAACGGAGTTCATGAGTGACAGTTTAAATCTAATCGGGAAAATTCCCTACCTGCCCCGCGCCCGGTGCGGACGAACGGGCAACACCCGCCGTTTAGGGCACGTCTCAGCGGTGATCGGATTGTAGCGAGTTACGAACTCCGGGTAGGGTCCGGGAAACAAGCTGTCGAGGATTGACGGCGATGCGAACGATGCGCCTATTTCGACGCGATCTCCTCCAGCTTTTTAGCGCGTACGATGTTCCCGTCCAGGCCCGCCTCCTTTGCGCTGCCTCCGTAGGCCACGGTCAAGAGCTGGCTGTAGTAGGTCACCGGCATGTGGAACTTGGTGCCGTAATGCTTGTTGATCTGGTTCTGATAGACCTCGACGTTCATCTGGCACACGGGACACGGCGTGACGATCATCTCGGCGCCCTGATCGTAGGCCGCCTCGATAATCTCCTTGATCTGCTTCTGGCTCTTCTCGGGTTCCGAGAACGCCAGCGCGCCGCCGCAACACGTCACTTTTTTCTCGTAGTCGGAGATCGCCTCGCCGCCCACGGTTTCCACCATCTTGTCCAGATACACGGGGTTTTCGAACGATTCCCCCGCGACGCCGAAGGGCCGATTCGTCTGGCAGCCCACGTAGCCCGCGAATTTGATCCCTTCGAGGGATTTCTGCATGGGTTGCGCGATGCCCTCGTAGCCGATGTCTTCGATGAGCACCTCCACCATGTGCCGGATCGGGGTTTCGTTCTTGAGGTGTACGTCGAGCCCCGCTTCCCGCAGCACCTCTTTGGTGTCCGCCAGCAGCTGCTCCGAGGCGTCGAGCCGATCCGCGGTTTCCTTGGCGCCGAGCCAGCAGGCGGCGCAGGTGGCGACGATATCCTGCCCGGAATTGCTCTGTTCGGACAACGCGATATTGCGCGCGTTCATGACGTGACGCGGCAGTTCACCGCCCTCGGCGTAGCCGATGGAGGCGGAGCAGCAGTTCCAGTCTGGAATCTCGTTCAACTGGATGTCCAGCTTCTCGCACATCGCGTACACCGAAACCATGTAGTTCGATGCCGAAGCCTTCCGCTCTGAACTGCAACCCGGATAAAACGAATACTCTTTCTTAGCCATGGCAAACTCCGTCAACCGGCAAGGCCTTTGCGCCGGTCTTCAACTTCTTTCGCTTTTTTCAGCAGTGACTGAAATTCTTTGGGATTCTGCACGCCTTTGTGCCGCACCAGGGCAAACGGGTTGAGACGTTTCGTTCTCAACATGCCGACCCCCACCCCGGCCATCGCCGTTGCCTTCTTGACGCCGCTGCCGAAGCCGTCCATGAAGTACAGATTGAGCGACAGGCCCAGCTCATTGACCCTTCCGGTCTTGGCGATGTTGTCCCAGAAGATCTTGGCGAAACGGCGGGTGGGATTCATCTTCGGCGCCAGCCCCAGCCGGTGGGCGTAATTGGCCAGGCCGTGCATGATGTGGGTGATGGGCAGTTCCCGCGGGCATCGGACTATGCAGTTGTAGCAAGAAGTGCACATCCACATGGATTCGGAGCCCAGGACCTCGTCGCGCTTGCCCGCGCGGATCATCATGAATATCTCCTGCGGCGGGTGTTCCCAGTGCGGCCCGAACGGGCAGGATCCCGAACACACGCCGCACTGCATGCACATTTTCACCCAATGGCCTTCCTCGACGTTTTCCTCGACCTCCTTCAGAAAGTCGTTGCGGTACTTCTCGATCATGGCGGTGTTGACACTCATCGCGTTCCTCCTGCCTAGAAGCCCTTGAACGGGTTCATTCCGATCTCGTTGACCCTGTTGACGTAGTCGTCAATGAGTTTCGGCGCTCGCTGAATATCGGTGATTTCCACCTCGTAGGTCTCCACCCGTTCGACTTCCAACTGCAGTTGCTGCAGGGTGTCGTCGATCTTGCTCATGCGGTAATGCGCCATTTCCGACCCCTTTACGAAATGGCATTGATATTCGTCGCCCTTCTTGCAGCCCATGAGCATGACCCCGTCGTAGCCGCTGTTGAGGGCATCGGTCACCCAGATGGTGTTGACCGAGCCCAGACAACGCACCGGGACGACGCGTACGAACGGGCTGTATTGCAGTCCCTGCTGGGCCGCCATGTCCAGTGCGGGATAGGCGTCGTTCTCGCAGGCGAGCACGAGAAATCGGGGTTTTTCCTCGGTTTCGTCGGGCATTTGCACCGCTTTGACCTGCTGCCCGACGGTGTCTACCGAGTAGCTCTCGAAATAGATGACACGCACCGGACACGCGCCCATGCACGTACCGCAGCGCCGGCAACGCGACTCGTTGAACACCGGGTAGCGCTGTTCGTCTTCATCGATGGCGCCGAAAGGACACTCCACGGTGCAGCGTTTGCACTGGGTGCAGCCTTCCTTGCGGAAACTCGGAAAGCTGAGATCCCCGGAGCGGGGATGAGCGGCGCGGCCCAGGGACGCGTTCTCGACCGCCTGGATCGCCTTCAACGCGGCCCCGGTGGCGTCCTCCAGGGCCTGCGCGATGTCCATCGGGCGCCGCACGGGCCCGCAGGTATAGATGCCGCTGCGGCGGGTCTCGTAGGGAAAGCAGATGAAGTGCGAATCGTTGAAGCCGTGGCGCAGGTGAGGCAGGTCTGGGCCCTGCCGGTAGTCCAGATTCAACACCGACTCGAGCGGCACTTCGACCGCTGCGTTGTTGTTGGAAGCGGCGTCCACCCCCGACCCCTCGTTTTCGTCCTCGGCCGCCGCCGGCTCGATGTCGATGCCGGAGTTGGGCACCTGTCCGGTGGCCAGCACCACCAGGTCCGCCCGCGCTTCCGCGTCGTCGTCCAGGATCATGTCGCGGAATTTCACCACCAGCGCACCGTTCGCGGTCTGCACCTCTCGCACCTGCCCCTTGGTGAAGGTCACGCCCTTGCGCTGCGCCGAGCGGTAAAAATCCTCGCCGTTACCGGGGGTGCGCAAGTCGCTGTACAGCAGCAGGGTGTCCACATCGGGATTGGTGTCCTTGAAATACATCGCCTGCTTGATGCTGGTGTTGCAGCAATGACCGGAGCAGTAGGGCAGGTGTCCGGGTTTGTCGCTGCGTTGACCGGCACACTGCACGAATACGACGCTTGCCACCTCTTTGCCGTCGGAGGGGCGCGTAATCGGGCCGTCTCCGGCCTTTCCGGCGAGGAGCTCCAGCCCCGCCTGGTCGACCACGTCGGCGCTCGCACCAAACCCGAGCTCGGGCAATCGCGCGGCGTCGAAGTTCGAGAATCCGCTCGCCTGGATGATACTGCCGACGTTCTCGGTCGACGTGGTTCCGCTTTCGGCGCTGATGTCGACGCTGAACTGGCCCGGCGCGCCGCTCGTGCGCGTGATGACGCTGCTCAGGAACACGGTGATGTTCTTGTCGTGTTCCACGGTCTTGACCAGGTCCTCGACCCCGGTATCCTGAGGGTCGGAAAAGGGCTCGCGGTTCGGCACCCGTTTGTAAAGCCGTGCCGCCCAGCCGCCCAGTTCGCCGGACTTCTCCACCAGCAGCACTTCGTACCCGGCTTTGGACGCCTCCACCGCCGCGGCCATTCCGCTGACACCGCCGCCCACCACCAGGATGCGCTTGTTGTCGCCGGTGTTCGGATTGCCTTCGGGTCGCTGCATGTAGCGGATCTCGGCGCACGCCATGCGCACGTAATCCTCCGCCATTTCCTGGGTGGTCTCGCGCGCCTCCTCCGTGTCGGGGCGTACCCAAATCACACCTTCGCGCAGATTTGCCCGCCCCAGTGCGACGTCGTCGAAACCGAAGGCTTCGGTCTTGGCGCGGCGAGAACAGGCCGCAATGACGACGTGGGTGACGCCGTCGTCATCGATATCCCGGCGGATGGTGTCGACGCCGTCCCGGTTGCACAGAAAATCGTGCTGCCGAACGATGGTGCATTTGCCCTCGCTCTGGGCAAGTTTCCCCAGGCTGTCGGTATCCAGTCTATCGCCGAGGCCGCAGCCATTGCAGATATACATGGCGGTTTTCGTTTCAGACATATCTCAGACCTCCGCGCCCGCGACGCGATTGACGACTTGTATGGCGCGCAGCGCCGCCGCCGTTGCACTTTGCACCGCGCGGTTGACATCGAGCGCGTTGGAAGCACATCCCGCGCCGAAGATCGCGCCGTTAGCCTCGTGCATTTCAATGAATCCGCTGGCGTCCCCGGCCACGTTGCCGTTGATCTGCTCCGCCCTGACGCTGGGCTCCATGCCCACGGCCAGCACGCACAGATCGTGTGTGTTGTCGTAGCGGTGGTAACCCTCGGTATTCACGCCGTGCAGGAACACGTCGTGGGTGTCCCGGTCCTCGGTAATGTTGGCCACTTTAGATTTGACGAACCGCACCTTGGGGTCGGCCTGTACTTTCTTGTAGAAGTCTTCAAAGCGATCGATGGCCCGGATGTCTATGTAATAGATCGTTGCCTGGGCCTCAGAATCGTCGCCGTACTGTTCCTGGAGGTACGTCGACTGCTTCAGCGTCGCCATGCAGCAGATGCGCGAGCAGTGCTTGAGATGGTTTCGATCCCGCGACCCCGCGCACTGGATGAAGGCGATGTTCCTGGCCTCTTTGCCGTCCGAGGGTCGCAGCATTCGGCCGCCGGTGGGACCGAAGGGGTCCATCATGCGCTCGAATTCGACGCTCGTGACGACATTGGGGAATCGGTCATAGCCGTAGGGCTGAATCTTCGCGGCGTCGTACGGTTTCCATCCCGTGGCCCAGATGATCGCTCCCGCCTTCAGCTCGAGGGCCTGCTCCTGCATGTCCAGTTCTATGGCGTCGTACTTGCATGCCGCTTTCGCTCTTTCCCCCTCCTCGGGGCCGACGATCGACGGATCCAGGACGTAGCGTTGCGGGTAGGCCATGTTGTGGGGCAGGTACGCGGCCTTGATCTTTTTCATGTTGTAATTGAACGGGTCGTCGATTTCGGCGCTCACGACTTCTGCGCAGGCGCCGCAGCTGGTGCAATTCTCGTTCACATATCGCGGTCGGATCGAAACTCCTACGGTGTAGTCACCCGCCGCGCCCTTGATGTTCACGACTTCCGCCATGGTCAGCACACGAACGCGCTTGTTTGCCTTCAGCCGCCGGTAGTTGATCTCCTGACCGCAGCTGGGCCGACAGAGTTTGGGAAAATATTTGTACAGCTGGGATACGCGTCCGCCGACGGAGGGATTCTTTTCGATCAGTATCACGTTCTTGCCGCACTCCGCTGTCTCCAGCGCAGCGGTGAGGCCACTGATCCCGCCTCCGACGACCAAGATCGTCTCGTTGGTTGCGACCGCATCGGTCATAGGTAACGTCCTCCGGTAGGCAATTCATCGCGATTCCCGACCCCGTACGCGTCGCTGCGGACACGAAGAATCGGAGGAACCACATACTATATGTGTTCTGTCCCGCTGTCGCTATGAACGACCTCCGCGCGCGGATACAAATTTCGTATGAAGTGATAGAGTAGCTGTATGATATTTTTCGTTGTTTGGCACTTCGTCTCGCGCTCGTGCCGTGGTTGCGGTGGTAAACTCCTCCACTTCGTCTACGTCAACCACGGCGGTTGCAGAAACTGATACCCGGCACGACTTTGGACGGCAGAACCCTCAAGACCGAAGAGTTCATCGTACGCGACGAACCCTACTACGAGCCGCAGGGAGCAGAGATCGAATTGTTCCACGCCGCATACACCAATCAGATTCCGGTCCTGCTGAAGGGACCAACGGGTTGCGGCAAGACGCGATTCATGGAGCACATGGCGTGGCGACTGCGGCGGCCCCTGATCACGGTATCCTGCCACGACGATCTCACGGCATCGGACCTGGTAGGTCGATATTTATTGATGGAGGGTGAAACCCGCTGGGTAAACGGGCCGCTTGCACGCGCTGTGCAGATCGGCGGTATCTGTTACCTGGATGAGATCGTAGAGGCGCGCAAGGACACCACCGTGGTGATACACCCCCTTGCAGACGACAGAAGGGTTCTGCCCATGGAAAAGACCGGTGAACTGCTCAAGGCGCCGGCGGAATTCTGTCTCGCGATTTCGTACAACCCCGGCTATCAGAGCGTGTTGAAGGATCTGAAGCACAGCACTCGCCAAAGGTTCGTGGCGATCGAGTTTGACTATCCCCCTGCCGATCTCGAGACCACCATAGTGGTGCGGGAATCGGGCCTGGCCGAGGACATCGCCGCGAGGCTGGTCAAGTTCGGGGGGATGACCCGGAACCTGAAGGGCAGCGGCTTGGACGAAGGTGCCAGCACACGCTTGCTGGTGCATGCTGCCAAGCTCATGGTCTCGAAGGTGTCGCCGCGCACGGCGTGCCGCGGCGCCGTTTCCGAGGCGCTTACCGATGATCCCGATATGCGCGCGGCCATCAACGAACTGTCTTCTTCGTTGTTTGCATGAATAAGCAAGGTTCGAAACGCGACACCCGCAAGGCGCGCCGCGGCCGCGTCTGACGATCCCGGTTCGATCGCTGATCCGGCGTCTACGTCGACGATGTCACAACGCCCTTTGAGCTCCTTCGAATTGGAGCAATGCCTGGAAAACTGTCTCGACGCCGTATTGTCCACGCGCCGCACCGCCGAGGCACCGGCCTCGGAACTTTCCGCGTTTACCCGACGGCAGCAGGAATTCGTTCTCCACTGGTTGGACGTTATCGTCAGCAGTAATTCCGAGATGGGTTTTCAGTTTGTGAGCCATGTCCCGGAGGCGCTCCGGCTTCTGCCGGTGCCGGAAGTTGAAAAATGGATCATTCATTTTATGGATGTCTACGATAGAGAAGGCCTCTATCCGGGCAGCGCCGCAGTGCGCGGCGTCGGGCTATTCGCACAGGAATGTCGCATTGAGAGTATGGCAGTGGATTTTTCCAGCATCGTTCGCGTGTTGGAACATTTCATACGCGGGTTGTCGGGTCGAGGACTGAAACTGGAAGCCGGCGAACACGTTTTCACGGACACCGGGCACATCTATCTGCCCGCACGCCTGGCCGTGTTCGTAAGCGAGAAAATGAACTTCAGACTGTACAAGGCGACAGCGGCCCACCTGTGGGCGCAAACGCAGTTCGGCACATTCAGGTCGACGCGGAATGGTACCGGGCTGATGAAGGTGTGTGCCGGTTTCCCACAGCGGACGCGGGCGTGTCGTCTGCTCAACGCCCTGGAAACCGTGCGTCTGAATGCATGCATTGAACGGGAGCTGCCCGGCCTGTATCTGGAAATGATGGCGTTGCAGCGGGAACTGGCGCCAATCGAGTACCCGCCGCAATGGCAGCCGTCGCTGCACCGACTGCGCAAGCCGGCAGCAACGGTGCAGGATACGGTCGATGAGTTGCGCCGATTGTTCTCCTGCCGACAGACGCCACCCGCCGCATTCTGCTTCCAGGGCGATCTGCGTCTGGAGGATACGGAAACCGCTATGCGCGGACGTCAGCAACAGGAAAAACGGGCGTTCAGGCTCTGGCTGCGGCAGATCGCCCTGGACCTCAAAGCCGTGGAAGCTGCTCGGGAGACTGGCTCCGCAGTTCGATTCGCGGCAAGCTGGGAGCGGGCGCCGGACCCGCAGCAGGAAATGTCGCTGGTGCTGCAGTTTGATGGCACACCGATCGACCCGCCGGACGACATGCAGTTGCTGTCGCGATCGATCCTGCAGGATTTCGGCGAGATTCCACACGACTACCTCATGCCCGCGGGTGACGCTGCCTACCCGGGCACGTCGCGGCCCGCGGATCTGCCGTCGAACGTTTGGGAGGGTAGTTATCACGAGGAAGGAGCGCATCTCTACAACGAGTGGGATTTTCGCCGACAGCATTATCGTAAGGACTGGTGTGTGCTGCGGGAAATCGACGTGCATCCCAGCGACGAACCGTACGTGGACGAGGTATTACGGCGTTATTCCGGCCTGATATCGGAACTCAGGAAGACCTTCGAGATGCTGCGGGGAGAGGACCGCATCGCACGAAAACAATCCAACGGCGACGACGTTGACCTGGATGCGGTCGTGGAGGCCTACGCCGACATGCACGCCGGTATGGAGATGTCGGAACGTCTGTTCACCAAGCGGCGGAACCTGGAGCGCAGCATGGCGGTGGTTTTCATGGTGGACATGAGCGGTTCCACGAAAGGATGGATCAATGATGCGGAACGCCAGGCCTTGGTTATGTTGTGTGAGGCCCTGGAACTCCTCGGCGATCGCTACGCCGTCTATGGGTTCTCGGGGATTACCCGCAAACGCTGCGAGCTCTACCGCGTCAAGCGCTTCGACGAGAGCTACGGCGAAGCGGTAAAACGCCGCATCAGCGGCATCCGCCCGCAAGACTACACCCGTATGGGCGTGATCATCCGCCATCTGACTGATATGCTTGAAAAAATAGAAGCACGGACCAAGCTGCTCATCACACTGTCGGATGGCAAACCGGACGACTACGACGGCTACCGCGGCGAATACGGTGTCGAAGACACGCGGCAGGCTCTGATCGAAGCGAAATATCGAGGAATCCATCCCTTCTGCATCACCATCGATAAGGAGGCCCACGAGTACCTGCCGAGAATGTTCGGTGCGGTCAATTACGTTGTTATCGACGAAGTGAACAAACTTCCTATGAAAGTCGCTGACATCTATCGGAAGCTTACGACTTAGCGGCTCCCAGTCGTTACGCCGAGGCGCGGTACCGCGATCGATGCCGTCAGGCTCACGCCGAGGCCCCGTATAGACAGGCGTACGACCTGAGTTTGACAACGCTCGACGCGCTGAAAGAATTTCAAAACCTGGGTCGTTGTTTTAAGAATCCCCCTGAGTAGAACCGTTCAAGACGGAGTGTCCTAACGTGATTTGCAATCGATAAATGTCGGCCGAAAGACGATGCGATAGTTTCCGAAAGGTGACTGATTCGAATTTTTGCTGTTGCAAAAAAACAAAATTAGATTTTGTTTTGTTGTATTTTTGCTTGACATTTGTGCATACGTGAATATATTTGGCGCATAACTTCGAATAGGTAGTGATCGAAGTTTGTTTGGAACACCGCTAAGGTCAGCGTTTGTTGGCGAACGGATAGCCGATAACCCGAAAGGACGCGAACGAAACCTATACGCGGAAAAATATAAAATATTGGCTACCTCAACAACGAGAATTATGATGCTAACCGCGTGCTTGCACCGGTTAGGCAAGTACCTTCACCTCCCGTGTTCTTACTCCCGTGTTTTTTTCTATGCTCGCGTTCGCAATCCGCGTGCCGATCGGGTGTGTGCACGGTGGTGGGCATAACCTCGTTTTCCTAACTTAATCGATAGGAGATGCGTCATGGCAGTAAAAAAGCGTACTAAAAAGAAGGCGACCAAGAAGAAGGCGGTAAGAAAGAAGGCCGCGAAGAAGAAGGCCACAAAGAGAAAGGCCACAAAGAAGAAGGCCACAAAGAAGAAGGCCAAGAAAAAAGCCGCGAAGAAAAAGGCGAAAAAGAAGGCTACAAAGAAAAAAGCTAAGAAAAAAGCTAAGAAAAAAGCTAAGAAGAAAGTTAAGAAAAAAGCCAGGAAAAAGGCTAAGAAAAAGGCCAAAAAGAAGGTAAGAAAGAAGGCTACCAAGAAAAAAACGGCGAAAAAGAGGGCTACCAAGAAAAAGGCCAAAAGGCGGACCACCAAAAAAAAAAGGTAGCTAAGCGCAAAAAAGCGGGTCTGAGAATCCCGTTGCCGTTCTGAGTAACCACCGCTAGCCGGTTCGCCGGCTAGCGGTTTTTTTTATCGCGGAACGAAACCCCGTGCGTGAGCACGGGGAGATTCACTCACTCGAACCGAAGCCCCCTCCTCCCGGCGTCTCGATCACCAACTGATCGCCCGATTTTACTGAGAGTTCGACGCAACCACCGAGTTCCTGCGTCGATCCGTCGGCGCGGATTACGGCGTTTCGCCCCGTCAGACCCGCGGACCCTCCCGACATGCCGAATGGCGCGACAACGCGGTGATTCGAGAGGATGGAGACGGTCATCGCGTCACGGAAGCGCAGGACTCTTCGCACACCGTTGCCGCCGTTGTAGCGCCCCCTGCCGCCGCTGTGGCTACGGATTTCAAAGCTCTCGACGAACACCGGAAATCGCCATTCCAGCACTTCGGGGTCCGTCAGTCGTGAATTCGTCATATGTGTGTGCACCGCGTCGGTGCCGTGGAACCGTCTGCCGGCGCCGGATCCTCCGCATATCGTCTCGTAATACTGGTATCGGTCGTTACCGAAGGTGACGTTGTTCATGGTGCCCTGCGATGCGGCGCAAACGCCCAGCGCTCCATACAGGGCGTCTACGACGCACTGCGACGTTTCCACGTTGCCTGCTACTACGGCAGCGGGAAAGCTGGGATTGAGCAGGCTGTGCGGCGGTATATCGATCAATAAAGGCTTGAGGCAGCCCTCATTCAAGGGGATGTCGTCTTCTACGAGCGTGCGGAATACGTACAGCACGGCGGCCTTGCAGACCGCCGCCGGCGCATTGAAATTGGTAGGGACCTGCGCGGAGGTGCCGGAGAAATCAATGGACGCGTTGCGGCCGTCCACATCGATCGATATCGACACCCGGATGACGCTGCCGTCATCGAGGGAATAGGAGAAACGGCCGTCGCGCAGAACGTCTATGACCTTTCGCACCGACTCTTCCGCGTAATCTTTGATGTGCCGCATGTACGCGTGCACCGTTTCCAGGCCGTAAACTTCGGTGAGTCGTTCAAGTTCCATCATCCCCTTCTGGTTGGCGGCGATCTGGGCCTTGATATCGGCCAGGTTCTGATAGGGATTTCGTGCCGGGTAGGGATTGTCCTGGAGCAGGGACAGGAACTCCTGTTCCCGCAGTCGATGATCTCTGACGAGAAGAAAGTTGTCGATCAGGATTCCTTCTTCGTCCACGCTGCGGCTGTTCGGCGGCATCGACCCCGGGGTGATGCCGCCGAGATCGGCGTGGTGTCCGCGCGACGCAACGTAAAACAGAATCCGCAATTTCGCTTTGTCGAAAACCGGGGTTATGACGGTCACGTCCGGCAGGTGGGTGCCGCCGTTATAGGGGGCGTTGTGGACGTAGACGTCGTCTACGGCAATGTCCGATTTTCGTTGCCGTATGACGCTGCGGACGCTCTCCCCCATGGAACCGAGATGCACCGGCATGTGCGGGGCGTTGCATATGAGGTCCCCCTGTGCATCGAAAATCGCGCAGGAGAAGTCGAGACGTTCCTTCATGTTCACCGAGTAACTGGTGTTCTGCAGGGTGTAACCCATCTGTTCGGCGATCGACATGAATTGTTTGTTGAAGATCTCCAGCATCACGGGATCGACTTCGGTGCCGACCTCACGACGTCGTTCCTGCGGCTGCTCGCGCTCCAGGACGAGTTCATCGATGGTTTGTAAACGGGCCGTCCAACCGGGCTCGACCACTATCGTGCTGTTGGGCTCGATGATCAGGGCCGGGCCGGAAACCGGTTGTTGCGTCGACAGTGCATCTCGCTGATAGACGGGTGTGCGGTGGTAACTGCCGTGTGTAAACACGTCTATGCTACGGAATGAGTGCGGAGCATGCGGCGATTCAGCATCGGTCGCCACGGTGATTGCGGGGCGGGACTGAGCGGCCACGAGTTCCACGGCGACCGATTCGATGACCAGTTTCCGCGTCGCATCGGTGAAGCCGAATCTCTGCTTGTGCGCGGCTTCGAAATCTCCGGCCATGGCTTCCCCGGTGCCGAAATCCACGTTCAACGCAGTGTCCGTACCCTGGTAGCGAACCATGGCTTTACGCAGAATCCTGCATCGAGCTTGGTCGACTCCCTGGCGCCGCATTTCAGCATGGCCGCGTGCCGTCAGTTCCCGGTAGATCTCTTCGGCCTCGGCAACGCTGCGGTCATCGAGAGTGCGCTCCAGAGACTGCTCGTGCATCGACCGTACGTCGGCGAGCCCCATGCCGTAGGCGGACAAGACGCTTGCGTGCCGATGAATGAAGATGCGCTTGATGCCGAGAGCGTCGGCGACTAGGCAGGCGTGCTGAGCTCCGGCTCCTCCAAAACAGCACAGTGAGTATTTGGTGACGTTGTATCCGCGTTGAACGGAGATGCGCTTGATTGCGGCCACCATGTTCTCCACGGCGATGTCGATAAATCCTTGCGCCACCTGCTGCGGCGATAGTTCCCCGTTGGTGGCGGTATTGATCTGATGCGTCAGCTCGGCGAACCGCGCCCGTACACCGGAGACATCGATCGGCAGATCGCCTTGAGGGCCGAAGACGTGCGGGAAGTTCTCGGGAAGTAGTTTGCCCAGCATGACGTTGCAGTCGGTGACCGTCAACGGGCCGCCGCGGCGATAACAGACCGGACCGGGGTCGGCGCCGGCGGAGTCGGGACCTACCCGGAAACGGGCCCCATCGAAGTGGAGGATCGAACCCCCGCCGGCGGCGACGGTATGAATGTTCAACATCGGCGCCCGCAGCCGTACTCCTGCGACCTGTGTTTCCATGGTGCGTTCGTATTCGCCGTCGAAATGGCATACATCCGTGGAGGTTCCACCCATGTCGAAGCCGATGATCTTGTCGAATCCGGCGTCCTTCGCAGTGGCGACGGCGCCCACCACGCCCCCCGCGGGCCCGGAGAGGATGCTGTCTTTGCCGCGAAAAGTGCGCGCGTCCGTGAGTCCGCCGTTCGACTGCATGAACATCAGGCGCGTGTCCTTCAGTTGTTGCGAAATGCGCGCGACGTAGCGTTTGAGAATTGGGGAAAGGTAGGCATCCACCATGGTGGTGTCGCCGCGGCTGACGAATTTCATCAGCGCAATGACGTCGTGGGACGCGGAGAGTTGCGTGAACCCCATATCCAGAGCGAGTTGGGCCAACGATCGCTCGTGCTCGGGATATCGGTATCCGTGCATGAAGACGATGGCGAGTGAACGGATTCCCGTCTCGTAGACGACGCGCAGTTGTTCACGTGCAGCATCGATATCCAGCGGACGCAGGACCTCTCCCTCGGCGCTGATCCGTTCGTCGATTTCGAGTACGCGTGTGTAGAGCATCTCCGGCAGGCGGATCTCCAATGCGAAGATATCCGGCCGATTCTGATAACCGATGCGCAGCGCGTCCCGAAACCCGGCGGTGGTTACGAGCACCGAGGGTTCGCCCTTTCGCTCCAGCAACGCGTTGGTCGCGACGGTAGTGCCCATCTGCACGCTGCCGATTCGGTCGGCGGGGATCGATGCGTCGCTATCGAGCTCGAGGATGTCGCGGATTCCCTGCAGCACGGCATCGGTGTATCGTTCCGGGTTTTCCGACAACAGCTTATGCGTGCGCACGCTGCCATTCGGATCAAGGGCGACGATATCCGTGAAAGTACCCCCTCGATCCACCCAGAATTGCCAACACGAGTTTTTCATGCTAAGAAAATTCTCCTCGAGATGCCGAATTTATCCGCCACGGATGACCTTGACTTCCCGCGCCCGGCGCCTCTGTAGAGGCGGCCGCCGATCACGGCAGTACCGGTGCATGCTTCCGATCCCATGAGTAATTCTGCAATACGCATTCCTGGTTACGAGATTATCCGCGAGATCGGCCGCGGGGGCATCGCTACGGTTTATCTGGCGGTCCAGGAATCGCTGGAGCGGGAAGTGGCCCTCAAGGTCATGTCGCCGGTGCTGGTGGCGGAGCCGAACTTCACCGAGCGTTTCATCGCAGAGGGCCGCACCATCGCGCAGCTCAATCATCCCGGTATCGTCACTATCTACGATATCGCAGCCGAAAACTACTACACCTACATCGCCATGGAGTATCTCCCGGGTGGAAGTCTGAGGGAGAAACTTCGAGATAAATTGTCCGAAAAGTCGGTGCTGGGTATCGTATACCAAATGGCCGACGCCCTTGCGTGTGCACACGATAGCGGCATCGTCCACCGCGATGTCAAGCCGGAGAACATCATGTTTCGCGCCAACGGTTCCCCGGTCCTGACCGATTTCGGCATCGCCAAGACAGTCGGATCCGATGCGCGGCTGACGCAATCCGGGATCATCGTCGGTACCCCGCGTTATATCAGTCCGGAACAGGCTGACGGTCGCGGCACGGACCAGCGATCCGATCTTTACGCGTTGGGCGTGATTCTATATGAGATGCTGGCGGGGAAGCCTCCATACGGAAAGGGAAGCGACGACAGCATTTCCCTGCTGTACTCCCATGTGCACGATCCGATACCGGAACTGCCCGAGGAACATCGGCACCTGCAGTACCTGGTTAACGCGACCATGGCAAAGGATCCCGACAAACGCGTATCCGATTGCCACAAACTCGCCGACATGGTGCGCGTAATCCGGCGTGAGGTCAGGCGTGGTGGCGCGCTCAAACATGCCGACGAATCCGCCCGCGCTCCGCGGACTGCGGAGGGGCGCGACGGTGCCGCGGTCTCGAGTGGTCGACGATCCCGGTCGCGTATGACGTGGCGCTGGGTTCTGGGGGGTTTCGCCGCCCTGGTCGCGTTGCTGACGATTGCGGCGATGCTTGGCGACTGGACCGCGTGGAGGGGCGCCGGCCCGGACATCGTGTCGACGGGCGTCTCGGAGTCGCGCACTGCGTCGCCCTCTCTACTGCAGGAGACGCCGCCGTCGCCACGGACGGTGGATACACGACCTCTGGAAACCGTGGCCGCCGCGGACGCCACTGTCGGCGCGGTGCCGACACCGGCGACACCGCCGCCGCAGCGCGAGGCCGAAGAGGCGGCCTCCCCGACTGTGGTGGACGAAGAACGGGCCGAGGACAACTCCGGGGTCGATGGCTCGGGCGATTCCCGGCCTCATACGCGAGCCGCCGCGGACGCCACTGTCGGCGCGGTGCCGACACCGGCGACACCGCCACCGCAGCGCGAGGCCGAAGAGGCGGTCTCCCCGACTGTGGTGGACGAAGAACCGGCCGAGGACAGCTCCAGGGTAGATGGCGCGGGCGATTCCCGGCCTCAAGCGCGAGCCGACGCGGCGGCGCGCGTGCCGGAATCCGAGATCGCCGTCACGAAAAAGACGCCCAGGGCACGGGTATCGTCGCCGCGGCGGTTGGCACTGCAACCGATGTTGCAGCTTGCCAAGAAGCAGATGCAACTGGGCCAGATCGACGCACCGGAAGGAGACAACGCCCTGGAGACGTATCGGCGTGTACTGTCCGAAGATAAGAACAACGCCGAGGCCAGGGCCGGCTTGAATGAGATCGCTGACCATTTTTTGGATCGTGGCAGAGAGTCCGCGGAAGCGATGGATTATGAGGAGGCGAAGGCCTTTGTCGCGCGTGGTCTCAAAGCGATACCGGAGCACGAAACCATGCGCAACTTCCACAACGAGATCACCCTGCGCCTGGAGGCCGAACGCGAGTTCGAACAAGCGGAAGACTATTACTGGGGCCGAAGCGGAGAACGCGACCTGGAAGCGGCCGTGCGTTCCTATCGCGGGGCCGCGGAAAAAGGACACGTGCTCGCGCAATATTTTCTCGGAGTCGCATACGCCGACGGCACGGGAACAACCGTGGACGAAGCGGAAGCACTGCGATGGTTGCGCCGCGCGGCGGTACAGGGTAATGAGGACGCGCAGTTCAACCTGGCACTGGGGCTCATATTCAGCGCCGACCCCGATCCGACGGCGGCCGCGGAATTGATGACGGCCTTGGCGGAAAGAAACTACGAACCGGCGTTCCAGATCCTGGGTTGGATGTTCAATACCGGGACCGGAGTGAAACAGAGCATCAAAGAAGCGATACGCTGGGATTTCAAGGACGTCGTCACCGAGCCTCGTGCTGACTCATCGTTACCGAAGCGTTCGGTGGCCTCGTGGCAGAGACTGCTCGACGCGGCAATTCAACAGACCCAGCGGGAACAGGTCCCCCAGGAACCCCGTTGACCGTAAGGCGGTCACCGGCGGCTCTCGTCCCGGTGTGACGAACGCAGGTGTACGCCGTGGTGGCAGCGATATCACCGCAGTAGCCTGACGACTACCAACTCGATGATGCCGAGTGCCAGGTTGGTGCCTACGAAGGTGCGAATCCGGCCGAGCTGTTTTGCTCCGTTTGCAATGTCGTTATCTGACAAGGCCCGACGAAGACGTGGGTAGGGAACGAAAAAGATATGAAGGAATATCAGGATCATGACGACGCCAAGCGCGAGCATGATGTGGACGTGGATGCCGGCGGACGCGAAACCGCCCATCTCCACTATCAACCAGATACCCGTGAGGGAAAGCAGTATTACGGCCGCCCACACCCACGGAAAGAAACGTGAGAAGGTGTTGAGCCACAGCTTCAGCCTGAGTGGCGGTTCCAGCGACTCGGCGGCGGCGGGTCGCAGACACACGTACGCGAAGAACATTCCGCCGACCCAGACGACGGCGGCGACGAGATGCAGCATCAAAGCGATGGCGAAAGACATGGCGAGCCTGGCTCCTGTGGATATCCGTGCCGGATAGAATACAGCAATCGGCCCCGTCATCGTCCTACCCGGGTCCTGGAACCGTGCGCTCGCCCCCGCCCCGGGAGTCGCACGCCCGTGCCCGCATTGCCGTGGCCGCACCCAGCGCGGCGGGGCGAGCGACCCGCACTCGGGCTTGCGGCCGGTTTTTCTTGTCTGATGGTTCTCGAGACGCGCCCCGTTGACATAGTGTATTAAATACACTATCCTGCTAAGTGTCGTGAATACACTAACTGAATTGCGTTCCCAGACTGCGTGGTCGGTCCACGTATCCACGGATATCGTGGTGTTCGGCATCGCCGACGGCAAGCTGCAGGTCTTGTTGCGCCGTCATCCGCCGCGCCGCGGCGGCGACGCACCCTGGGCGCTGCCGGGAGGCTACGTCGGTCCGGTGGAGCACCTGGACCGCAGCGCCGAGCACACCCTGGTACAACAAACCGGCGTCGACGATGTCTACCTGGAACAGCTTTATACCTTCGGACGCCCCGATCGGCATCCCGCCTCTCGGGTGATAACCGTGGCCTACTACGCCTTGATGCCGCCGCGGCGTGTCGAAGACATCCGCACCCGCCCCACTCCGGAGGTCTGTTGGTTCGGCATTGACGCGATGCCGAAATTGTATCTCGATCATGCCGAAATCGTGGCGATGGCGCGGCGTCGGCTGCAGGCGAAACTCAACTACTCGACCATCGCGTTTCAGCTGCTGCCGGCGGAATTCACCCTCAGCGAGCTGCAGGTCGTATACGAAACGATCTTGTGCGACAACTTGGACAAACGTAATTTTAGAAAACGCGTCCTGGCGATGGATTGTGTCGAGGAGACGGGGGCGAAACGCAGACACGGTTACCACCGGCCGGCGGCGCTGTATCGTTACAAGACTCCGGGCAAAGTTGAATACATCAAGTGAGGAGGCTGTTATGACCGTCATGCACACGATCCCGGAAAGGCTCAAAGAGCGTATCGACATGGTTGCCCTGCAGGCCCGCGCGACCAAGCACGCCTCCTTGTCGAAAAGCGAGCACGACGCCTTGATCGCCCGCGCCAAGCGCCTGCTCGAAGAGCAGGACGCCGTGCTCGTAGCCCACTATTACGTCGATGCCGAACTTCAAGACCTCGCCGATGAGACCGGGGGGTTCGTTTCCGACTCGCTGGAAATGGCCCGATTCGGGTACGAGCACGCGGCCTCCACGGTGGTCGTGGCGGGCGTGCGCTTCATGGGCGAGACCGCCAAGATACTCAGCCCGAACAAGCGCATACTGGTAGTGGAGAAAGACGCCGAGTGTTCGCTGGATCTGGGGTGCCCCGCGGACGAATTCAGCGCCTTCTGCGATGAGCATCCCGATCGCACCGTGGTCGTGTACGCCAATACCAGCGCCGCCGTCAAGGCGCGTGCGGACTGGGTGGTGACGTCCTCGATCGCGCTCAAGGTCGCCGAACATCTACATAAGAAAAGTGAAAAGATCCTCTGGGCCCCGGACCGATACCTCGGCGACTACGTCCAGCGCATGACCGGGGCTGACATGCTCATGTGGCAGGGTTCCTGCGTGGTGCACGAGGAATTCAAGGCCGAGGCTTTGGAACAGTTGAAGACCCTGTATCCCGCCGCCGCGGTCCTGGTCCATCCGGAGTCTCCTCCGGGGGTCATCGCCCTCGCGGATCGCGTGGGCTCGACGAGCCAGATCATCAAGGCGGCGCAGGAGATGAGCAGCGAGATCTTCATTGTCGCCACCGAGGACGGTATCTTTCATAAGATGCGCGAAGCGGCGCCGCGGAAAATATTCATTCCGGCGCCGACCGCGGGGGCGGGCGCCACGTGCAAGAGCTGCGGCCACTGCCCGTGGATGAAGATGAACGACGTCGCGCGTCTGGTGCACGTGCTCGAAAGCGGTGAAAATGAAGTCCTGATCGACGAGGATATCCGCGTCAAGGCGGAAAAGTCGCTAAAGCGCATGGTCGACTTCGCGCGCGAGCATCTGAGTCCCACGGTTCGTGTCACGGGTAATGCGTGACGCGCACGCGGCGTCGAAAAGGCGCCGCCTGAAAAGCAGGAAGACGCCTTCCGGTATACTGTGCGCAATGGCACCGGCAGCGACGACATGAGTGCGTACCGCGGCGTCCCGGATTTCCGCCACGACTCCGCCTCGGAGATCGGGGTTTTGCTTGTGAACCTCGGCACGCCCGACGCGGCGACGACGCGCAGCCTGCGGCGTTACTTGCGGCAGTTCCTTTCCGACCCCCGAGTGGTGGAGTTTCCCCGCATACCGTGGTGGCTCATTCTGAATCTGGTCATTCTCAACCTGCGCCCGAAGCGCAGCGCAGAAGCCTATAGAAAGGTATGGACCGACGCCGGTTCGCCGCTGTTGGTGATATCGCAGCGGCAGGCCGCGGCCCTGGGGCCGGTGCTCGGCCAACGCGGCCTTGGAGCCGTGCACGTGGAGCTGGGCATGAGCTACGGACGGCCGTCGATTTCCGAGGGACTGGAGCGCTTGGCGCGACACGGCGCGCGCCGGCTGATCGTTCTACCCCTGTATCCGCAGTACTCCGGAACCACCACCGGTGCGGTGTTCGACGCCGTCGCCGACACTTTGAAGCGGTGGCGCTGGGTGCCCGTACTGCGCTTCGTCAACGGTTACCACGATCATCCCCGGTATATCGCCGCGCTCGCAGACAAGCTGCGCGCGCACTGGCGGCGGCACGAACGCGGACAACGTCTGCTGTTTTCGTTTCACGGCATCCCGCAGCGATATCTGCAGCAGGGGGATCCGTACCATTGCCAGTGCCACAAGACGGCGCGCCTGGTTGCCGAAGCCCTGGAGCTCGACGCCGGGCAGTGGTCTGTGGTCTTCCAGTCCCGCTTCGGCCGCGAGCCCTGGCTGCAGCCGTACTGCGACCAGGTGCTGACGGCGCTGCCGGCCGAGGGCGTAACCGCCGTGGACGTGATCTGTCCCGGGTTCGCCGCCGATTGCCTGGAGACGCTGGAAGAAATCGACCAGCAGAACCGCGAGATGTTTCTGCAGGCGGGGGGCGAGCGATTGCAATACGTTCCCTGCCTCAACGACGACCCCGCTCATATCGATATGATTGCCGATCTCGTCGAATCCAACCTCAGCGGCTGGACCGAGTCTCTCCTCGCACCCGCGGAGCGGGCGGAGCAGGCACGATTAACCCTGCAGCGCGCGCGGGCCATGGGCGCTGAATCGTAGCGTGCCGCGACCACACGAAGAGACCCGCGTCAAGATCGGCATCAGCACCTGTCTGTTGGGTGAAAACGTCCGCTACGACGGTGGACACAAGAAGGACCGGTTCATTACCGGCACCCTCAGCAACTATTTCGAGTTCGTGCCGGTGTGTCCGGAGGTCGCCATCGGGCTCGGCGTTCCCAGGGAGCCGATCCGGCTCGTAGGGACACCGGATCGTATGCGTGTGGTAGGAGCCAATGACCCGGCTTTGGACGTTACCGACCGGCTGCGCGCCTACGGCGGCAGGATGGCCCGAGAGCTCGACGCCATCAGCGGTTACATCCTCAAGAGCAGATCGCCCAGCTGTGGGATGGAGCGCGTGAAGCTGTATCCGCCGGACGCTGACGGCTCGCCCTCGAACGCCGGCGTCGGTCAATACGCGCAGGCGCTGATGCAGCACCGGCCGGACCTCCCCGTAGAAGAAGACGGCCGGCTCAACGACCCCGTTCTGAGGGAGAATTTCATCGAGCGCGTGTTCACCTATCAGCGCTGGCAGAGCCTGCAGGGAGGTGGTGTGACCGCGTCGAGGCTCGTCGATTTCCACACCGACCACAAATTCGCGCTGCTCGCCCACGATCAGGCGGGCTACCGGGCGTTGGGAAAACTGGTGGCAGACGCCGGCGACGGCCGCATCGAAGACGTGGCCGAGCAGTATATTGGACGGCTCATGCGCAGCTTGAAGAAACCGGCGACGAGGAAGAACCACACCAACGTGCTGCAACATATCCAGGGGTACCTGAAGACCGAACTCGATGCCGACGACAAGGCCGAACTGGTCGAGGTGCTCGGACAGTACCGACTCGGTCGGCTGCCTCTGATCGTGCCCATCACGCTGCTCAGACACCATTTTCGCAGATGTCCCGATCCGTACATCAGCCGTCAGACATATATGAGCCCGCATCCGCCGGAGCTCATGCTTAGAAACCTCATCTGATACCCCGGTGCTCGCACTTCCCGTAAAAACAGAGGGCGGGGATCGAAGCGTCCGAACACCGTTCCGGTGCGGTCACGGCCCGGTCTCCCATCGGAGGTGTATCCCCCGGTGAAATATGCGGGTATCCTACGCGCGTCGATCGGGACCAAAAAGGAGAGTTCGATGTCGCTGGCGTTTCAGTACAAACTGGTAATGGCTGCGTTGCTTTTCCTGCTCAGCAACACGCCCGTCTGGGCGTAAGCGACCGCGTCTACGGATTGCGGCGATCGTCCTCCGGACGGTAGCTCAGGACCTAGGAACTCGTTCTTTCGATCCGGTAGCCCACCCGGGGAAAGAACACCGCATGCTCACCGATGCGTGCGTCGCGGCGCCGCAGGGCGACGGTGTCCGCGGTGAGCTGCGCGAGTGCGCCGGCAACGACGGGATCCCCGCCGTTCCCTTCGGGGACTACGCCCACTACATCCCCCAATGCGTAACCGCAGGGGTCGGCGTCGTCGATCACGTTTTCGAGGTCGGGATTACACTCGCGTGCAATGTCGAGGGCGGCTGCGGCGGGCAGTTCCGTCGGTTTGCCGTGGCCGACGGCCCGCACCCGCAGCTCCCAGGCCTCGAGCTTGGGGAATTGGCGCAGCATCGCCGCAGCCGCCTGCACCCGGCCGCGAAAGAACCAGACGAGGTAATAAAACAAGGCATCGAGCAGACCCGGCGCATCGCCAAGCACAAAGGCGCGGTCGTCGTGCATGCATTGCTCGATCCACCGCAGTTGAGCGCGGATCTGGCCCAGGCAAACGGGAAGTTGTTGCGCGAGTGCCTCCAGGTCGAAACCCGGACCAAAGTACAGGCGCCCGCGATCTTCAATGAATTCATGCGGCAAATCACGTCCCTGCTCACCGAAAATTGCGGCGATGACGGCGTTGAAGAACGGACCGTCCGTCCAGCGGCTCATGCCCCACGTCAAACCGCTGCTCGCCGCCGGGAACAGGCTCGGTTCCGGGAAACGCCGCTCCAGTTCGCGGACGATGCATTGACTGTCGCAGTAGGCATTGGCACCGATCTGCATGACCGGCGTGCGCCGATACCCTCCCGTCAGCGGCGTCAAATCCGGCTTGGGCGGGAATCGGGGAATATTGACCGATTGCCAGGCAAGATCCTTGATACCGAGCACCACCCGGACCTTTTCGGACACCGGAGACTGGGGGTAATGGTGCAATATGACGTCGTTCATGAACGAGAACACTCCGCCGACTCTTGACAATATTAACGCGACCGCCGTGGCAACAGAACCGTCACGGCGATCCTTCTCGCAATCGCGATTTTACGCGCAAACGGTCTCGTCGATGTGACGGCTCGTGCGCACTCGTGTGCTCTTGTCACGGCGGCGGCGCTCGGATTATGGTTGCAGTCACCGACGCAACACCGCAAACAGCATTTGATGCAAGCACAATCGAGCACCCGCGTTCCGGAGGTCGACTTGGGCCGTTTGTTCACCCCGTAGCGGCGCATGCGCTTACCACGCAAGTCCGTGTTCAGCTTGGCCGCGTTGGGCGTGGTGCTGGGGGGCGTGTTCTACATGACGCGCAGCGAATCGGTTGCGGTAGTCGTGCAGGAGGTTGGATACGGCCCCGTGCAGTCCACCGTCGCCAACACGCGCGCCGGCACGGTTAACGCGTGCCGGCGCGCGCGGATCTCCCCCGCGGCGGGCGGACAGGTCGCGCGCGTCGCCGTCCGGGAAGGGGTGCGCGTGAAAGCGGAGCAGGTGCTGTTGGAGCTCTGGAACGAAGACGTCGAGGCGCAGCTGGACTTGGCCAGGCAGGAGTCAATTGCCGCGCAGGCAAGGGCGGAGGACGTGTGCGTGCGCGCCGAAGACGCGGCCCGTGAAGCCAGACGCCTGGGCCAGCTCCACGAGCGGGGCTTGGCCTCCGACGAACGCCGCGACCAGGCCAACACCGAGGCCAAGGCGAAAGACGCCGCGTGCCGTGCGGCCCGCGCGAATCTGTTGGTCAGCGAGGCGCAGATAGCGGTCAGTCGGGCGAGCATCGACAAGACCATACTGCGGGCGCCCTTCGACGGAATCGTCGCCGAGGTCTATCCGGAAGTCGGCGAATACATGACCCCCTCTCCGCCCGGCATCGCGACGCCGCCGGCGGTGGACCTGATAGACGACAGCTGCGTATACGTCACCGCGCCTATAGACGAAGTGGACGCCGCCGCCATTCGCACCGGTATGGCAGCGGTGATCACCCTGGACGCATTGCGCGATCGCTCGTTCCGGGGGAAAGTGCGCCGCATCGCGCCCTACGTTGTCGACGTATTGAAGCAGGCGCGCACGGTGGACGTGGAAGTCGTGTTCGACGACGCGGAGGAGACGAAGCAACTGCTCATCGGTTACAGCGCCGACACGGAGATCATACTCGAGCGCAAACCGCGCGTGCTGCGTGTGCCCAGCGAGGCGGTGTTGGAAGGCAATCGGGTGCTGCTGCTCGACCCGGCCCGCGAAGAGTTGACGGAACGAACGTTTCAACCGGGCCTGTTCAACTGGCGCTTCACCGAAGTAGAAAGCGGGCTCGACGAGGGCGACCTGTTGGTGACTTCCCTCGAACGCGAAGGTGTGGAAAACGGCGCGAGAGCGGTGCGCGATTCCGCCAGCCCATGATACGCCTCGAGGGGATTGGTCGCGAGTTCAGGGTCGGAGACCAGTTAGTAAGGGCGTTGAGAAACATCGATCTCAGCTTCGAGGCCGGCGATTACGCGGCGATCATGGGTCCGTCGGGCTCCGGCAAGTCGACCCTGTTGAACATCGTAGGTCTTTTGGATCGCCCCACAACCGGGGACTACTATCTCGAAGGGCAGAACGTTACCGATCTCAGCGACGGCGAGACCGCAAGCGTGCGTCGGGAGAAGATCGGTTTCGTGTTCCAGTTCTTTCACCTCGTGCCGCGTCTGAGTGCGGAGGACAACGTGGCGTTGCCGATGACGCTCGCCGGCGTCGCACCGCAGGAACGCCGCAGCCGGGTGAGCGAGGTGCTCCGATCCCTCGGCCTGGCCGACCGCAGCCGGCACCGGCCGGATCAGCTGTCCGGCGGACAACGCCAACGCGTGGCCATTGCACGCGCCACGGTGATGCAACCTGCGGTTATTCTTGCGGACGAGCCCACCGGCAATCTCGATACGAAATCCGGCAAGGAAGTGCTGCATATACTGGAAGGGCTCAATGACCGCGGCATGACCCTGATCGTCGTGACCCACGACAGCGAGATCGGCGACCGCGCGCGTCGCCGCATCGGCCTGGTGGACGGCTCCATAGAAACCGACCTGAGGCAGAGATGACCGTTACAGACGTACTGGGTTTCACCGTCGTCGCGCTCAGAGGTTTTCGAGTGCGAACGGTGTTGATGTTATTGGCGATGTCCATTGGCGTGGCCTCCGTCGTCGTGTTGACCGCTTTGGGCGACGGCGCGCGCCGCTTTGTCGCCGAGCAGTTCTCCGCCCTGGGCACCAATCTGCTGATCATGCTGCCGGGTCGCTCCGAGACCACCGGCGGTCCGCCGCCCCTCATGGGAGAGACGCCGCGGAACCTCACCCTGAACGACGCGCTCGCGCTGCGCAGAATACCCGGGGTACGGTGGGTCGCGCCGATTTCACTGGGCAACGCGGAGGTGTCGCTGGGCGCGCGCAACCGCGAAGTCCTGATCCTCGGTACCACCGAGGAATACCTGCACGTTCGCGGCTTGACCATGGGCCAGGGACGCTTTCTGGTGACGCCGGACCCGACACGGGCCTCGCCCGAGTGCGTCATCGGCGCCCGGATTCGCGAGGAGTTGTTCGCTGCGCAGGTCGCCCTGGGACAGTGGCTGCGGCTGGGCGATCGCCGTTGCCGAGTGGTGGGGATATTGGGCACGCAGGAGCACTCGCTCGGCGTGGCCATGGACGAGATCGTGCTGGTGCCGGTGGTGTTCGCGCTGGCGTTGTTCGATAAGGAGTCGCTGTTCCGCGTCCTCGTAGAGGCGCGGACCCGGGACCATGTCGAGCGCACGCGGCAATCGGTGCTCGAGGTCATCAAGGCGCGCCACGAAGGCGAGGACGATGTGACCATTATCGCCCAGGACGCGGTGTTGGCGACTTTCGACAACATCCTCTACGCGCTGACCTTGGCGGTCGCCGGTATCGCCGCCATCGCGCTGGCGGTCGCGGGCGTATTGATCATGAACGTCATGTTGATCGCGGTGTCGCAACGGACGCCGGAGATAGGTCTGCTGAAAGCGATCGGGGCGCCGCCAGGCCAAATTACGACACTGTTTCTGAGTGAAGCGGCGATGCTTTCCACATGCGGTGCGCTTCTCGGTTGGCTGGCGGGTCAACTGGGAGTCTGGGCGCTGGCGCGGGCCTATCCCCAGGTGCCGATCGGCGCGCCGCTCTGGGCCATCGCCGCGGCCCTGGGCATTGCCCTGGTGACCGGTGTTGCGTTCGGCATACTGCCCGCGCGACGGGCGGCGCGGCTCGACCCGGTAATCGCCTTGTCCCGGCGCTAGCCGATTCATCGACTCGTGCCATGACGCCCGCCGACTTCATCCGACTCACCACGGGATCTCTGCTTGCCCACCGCCTGCGGGCGGGTTTGACCGCTCTCGGCATCGGCATCGGCATTGCCGCGGTGGTGCTGCTGACGAGCATCGGCGCCGGCATTCAACATTACGTGCTCTCGGAGTTCACGCAGTTCGGTACCCACCTGATCATGATCACGCCCGGCAAGACGCAAACCCACGGTATTTCCGGAGGCGTGATCGGCACCAACAAGCCTTTGACCATCGAGGACGGCGAATCGCTGCGCGGCATCGAGCACGTGCGCGGAGTGGTGTCGGTGGTGCAGGGAAACGCCGAGGTCGAATTCGAACGGCGAGGACGCAGGACGACGATCATCGGCGCCGGTCCGCAGGCGCCGATGATCTGGCGGTTCAATACCGCAATGGGTCGATTCTTGCCGGAAGACGAGCCCACGGCCGCAAGGGCTTTCGTGGTGTTGGGCGCGAAAGTGAAAATGGAATTGTTCGGCAACCGGAATCCCCTCCGCAGCCGCGTACGGGTGGGGGGTGAGTCGTTCCGCGTCGTCGGCGTTATGGAGCCCAAAGGCCAGTTGTTGGGGTTCGACCTGGACGATGCGGTGTACATCCCCGTCGCCCGCGCGCTGGAGATGTTCGACCGTGAAGGATTGATGGAGGTCGATATCCTCTACGCCGAGCACGCCGACGTCGATAGATTGAAAGCCGCCATCACGCAAAAACTCGTCGCCCGGCACGGCCGGGAAGACTTCACCATCACCACCCAGGAACAGATGTTGGATGTGCTCGGGTCGGTGCTCAATGTGCTCACCTTCTCCGTGGCCGCGCTGGGCGGGATCTCGCTGCTGGTCGGCGGCATCGGGATCTTGACCATCATGATCATCGCCGTGAATGAGCGCATTTCCGAGGTCGGACTGTTGCGCGCCCTGGGCGCAAAACGATCACAGGTCCTGCTGCTGTTCCTCGGTGAAGCCATAGTCCTCGCCGGTGTCGGCGGCGCTTTGGGGCTGGCGACGGGTTTCGGCGTGGCCCAGCTGCTCGGCTGGATCGTGCCGCGGCTCCCGGTTCAGACCACGTGGCCGTTCGTGATTCTCGCCTTGTCGCTGGCGGTCGTCATCGGCATCCTCGCCGGCATCCTTCCGGCACGGCGTGCCGCCGCGCTCGACCCGGTCGAGGCGTTGCGCGCCGAGTAGGCCGTGCGCCGAGTACACAGAGCGCTCTCGTCGATGCCGCGGTGTCGCCCCGGCCGGCGGTCCCGGCGCCGAACGTCAGTGGCGGAGGGCGAGGCCAATCGGTGAATCCGGCGATCCATCGATACCTGTCGTTTCTGCAGCAAGGCGGCGCCGTGGTCACCGCGACCCGGCGCCTGCGTCATGCCCTGCTGGAGGCGTACGCCGAAATGCAGCTCGAGCGGGGACATTCCGCGTGGTCCACTCCTGCGGTGTGGGTGTGGGAGCAGTGGCTGGAGCAGTGCTGGCGGGAGGTCTCTACGGGGGTAAGCGGGCGGGTCGCCCCCCCCATCCTGTTGAACGACGATCAAGAACGACTGCTGTGGGAAACGACCGTGCAAGCCGCGGCGCGGCGTGGTCGGGGTCTGCAGTTCCTGCAGGCGTCCTCGCTCGCGGCCGCCGCCATGTCGGCCTGGCGCTTGCTGCGGCATTGGAATCTAGAGCCGGCGGATCTGTCGCCGTCGCGGGACGGCACCGAGGACACACGGGCGTTTCACGCTTGGCTGGTGGCCTTCCTGCGGCGCTGCAGCGAGCAAAACTGCTTCGGTGCCTGCGAGCTGCCGGTGAAGATCGGTGACGCCGCCGGCGCGTGCCGCGAGTCGCTGAGGCCACCGATCAAATGGTTGGGCTTTGACGTCCTCACACCCGCGCAGCAGCGACTGTATCGACGACTGCAAGACGCAGGCGTGACGGTGACGGCGGAGAACCCCGTCGGCACCGCCGGCGTCGCCCGCTTTCGTGCCTGCCGGGATCCCCGGCGGGAAATCGAATCGGCGGCCCGTTGGGCGAGAGGCCTGCTCGAGCGCGGGACGCGCGGTTCCGTAGGTGTCGTGTTCCCCGACCTCGGGCCGGTGCGCGGGGATGTCGAGAACATTTTCCGCGCCGTGCTCCATCCGGAACGGCGGTTTGATGACGGGGCGGGACCGCCGAAGACGTTTCATTTGTCCCTCGGCAGACCCCTGTACCGGGTTCCGGTGATCGCCGACGCCGTGCTCGTGCTGCGGTTCTTCACGGGGCCGGTCCCGGTTGACGAGATCTCAAGCCTGGTGCGAAGTCCGTTCATCCGGGGGGGCGTGAGCGAACAGACGCGGCGCGCGCTGTTTGACGCCCGGCTCCGTCGTTGGAACGTGCAGCAGATGGGGATCGGCGCGTTGCGGCGCGCGCTGCGACGCAGCGGCGTTGAGTGCCCGCTTCTGGCGGAGTGTCTCGATCGCGTAGCCGGTTTCGACGGACGCTCGGCATCGAGACTATCGCCGGGGGCCTGGGCGAATCTTTTCAGCGACGCCTTGCGCGCCTGGGGATGGCCCGGCGACCGCGCACCCGACAGCAACGAACAGCAAGCGATACGGGCGTGGGGTGAAACGCTCGCCCGATTTTCCTCCCTCGGGTTCGTGGCTTCCCGGCTGCGCTTATCGGAGGCCGTCTCGATCTGGGTCGAACTCTTGCGACGGCAGGTGTTTCAACCGCTCTCGTCGCCGTCGCGGATCCGCGTGATGGGGATAGGGGAGTCTCGGGGCCAGTTGTTCGACCATCTCTGGCTGGCGGGGATGAGCGACGCGGATTGGCCGCCGGCCCCCGAGCCGAATCCGTTCCTGCCTTACGCCCTCCAGCGCAGGATGGGAATGCCCGGCGCCGCCGCGCCGGCCGTCGTCGCCGACTCGGGGGCCCAGGCGCGGCGCCTGCTGGGCAGCGCCGCCACCGTCGTCGTCAGTTATCCGCAACAGCGCGGAGAGCAGACGTTGCAGTTGAGTTCGCATTTTCGCCATTTGCAGCCGGCCGATGACGACTGGCTCAACGCTAGCGCGTACGCAGGGCACGCCCGTCAGCTGTGCAGGCAAAGACCGGTCCTGCGGCGCGTGTTGGACACGCAGGCCCCGCCGCTGGCGCAGGGTGACCACGTAGGCGGCGGCGTCGATGCGATCCGCGACCAGGCGGCGTGCCCGTTCCGGGCCTTCGCCCGGCACCGCTTGCGCAGCGAATCGCTGCCCGAATTCGAACCCGGCTTGCGCGCGTCCCAGCGCGGTGAGCTGACGCACCAGTGCCTGGCGCGAATCTGGTCCAAGCTGGGCGCACAATCCGCGCTTCTGCGCCTTGGTCCGGGCGGGCTCAGCGAACTCATCAAGACCGAAGTCGACGCCGTCCTCGCGCGCATCGCGGGGACGCAGCAGAGCGAGTTCGGTCGCCGCATCGTGTTGTTGGAAGCGCAGAGATTGGCCGCCCTCATCGGCCGGTGGATGCGGATCGAGCGTGAACGCAGCCCGTTTCAGGTCGTCGCCGTCGAGCACGAGATTACATGGCAGGTGGCCGGGCTGAAGATGTCTCTGCGCGCGGATCGAGTTGACCGATGCGCAGCCGGCGCCAACATGGTCATCGATTACAAGACCGGTCGCGATGCAAGGATCGACGACTGGTTTCATCATCGACCGACCGACCCTCAGTTGCCGATCTACCTGCTGGCTTCTCCGCACCGGGTCGACGCCCTTGCCATCGCCCGACTGCGCAGCGCGGACTGCTCGTTGCAGGGGTTGGGCGCCGAATCTCTGTCTCCGGGTGTTCAGCCGTTCGCACAGAGCAGATACAGCGACGGACACGACTGGGAAGGACAGCGACGCCGTTGGCGCGGGGTGGTGGACGGCCTGGCGGCCGCTTTTCGCGCCGGCCGCGCGGAAGTCGATCCCCGGTCGCCGCACGATTGTCGGTATTGCGACGTAGGGGCGCTCTGCAGGGTGTTTGAGGACCGCGCTTCGACGCCCGACGACGACGCAGATGATCCAGCCGGCGGATAGCGACGTTCGGCGTCGGGCGCTGGATCCGGCGGCGTCCTTCATCGTCCAGGCGCCGGCCGGTTCGGGTAAGACGGAATTGCTCATCCGGCGTTTCTTGACCCTGCTAGCGCACGTCGGGCAACCGGAGGAAATCGTCGCCATCACCTTCACCAGAAAGGCCGCCGCGGAGATGCGAAGCCGGATCGTGGCGGCGCTGGATCTGGCCGCGCAAGCGGAGCCGGACGACGAGTTTCAGCGGGGATTGTGGCGCGTCGCGCAGCCGGCCTGGCGCAACAATCGTGCCCTTGGGTGGCAGCTGCACCGCCATCCGGCGCGGTTGCGGATACAAACCGTCGATGCGCTGTGCGCGTCGCTTGCCCGCCGGATGCCCTGGTCCTCGGGGTTGGGCCCCGCGCAGACACTGGTCGAGGATGCGACGGCTCTCTACCGCGAGGCGGCGCTGCGCACCGTTGCTCTGGTCGCGGAGGATGACGAGGAGTGGGCGCAAGCGGCGTCCGTGCTGCTGCTGCACGTCGACAATCGCGTCTCCCGTGCGGTGGATCTGCTCAGTGGGATGCTGCGTCATCGTGATCAGTGGTTGCGCCATGTGGTCGACGCCTCGCATTCCGAGCAACGCTTGTCACGCGATGCCCTGGAAACCGCGTGGGCGCGCCTGGCGCAACGCGTTCTCACTAGTGCGCAGGCCGCGGTGCCCGCCGAGCTGTCGCGGGATCTGTTGTTGTGCGCGCGGTACGCCGCCGCCCATGTCGCGAAAATCGACGCGGGTTCTCCGATCGGGCTATGGCGGGAGCGACGCGCCTTTCCGGGTGTCGATCGCGACGACGTCGCGGTATGGCGGGGACTGGCCGAATTGCTGCTTCGCCGCGACGACCGCTGGCGCCGCAGCGTCAACAGGTCCACCGGTTTTCCCGCGCTCAAGAACGCTCGGGCGAGTACGATGCGCGCGCGCATGATAGGGCTGCTGCAAAGCCTGTCGCAGGAAGAGCATTTCCGCCGGGCTTTGCGCGATGTGCGTGCGTTGCCCGACCCGGTATTCAGCGGCGTACAATGGCGGACCCTCAAGGCAATCACGAGATTGCTGCCGCTGGTGGCGGCACAGCTCGACGTGTTGTTCGAAGAGCGCGCCTGCGTCGATTTTCCGGAACTCAATCGACGCGCGAATCTTGCACTTGGAGAGACCGACGATCCCACGGAGCTCGCACTGCTCGAAGATCAGCGCATTCAACATCTACTGGTGGACGAGTTTCAGGACACGTCGCTCAGTCAGTTCGAGCTGTTGCAGGGACTGACCGCGGGTTGGCAGGCGGACGACGGCCGCACGCTGTTTCTGGTCGGGGACCCCATGCAGTCCATCTACCGGTTCCGTCAGGCGGAAGTGGGATTGTTTGGGCAGGTGGTGCGGCACGGCTTGGCCGGCGTCGCCATGGAGCCTTTGAAGCTGCGCGTGAACTTCCGCTCCGATCCGGCGCTGGTCGAGTGGGTCAACGGCTGCTTCGGGCGACGGCCTCAGCCGGTCGACGACGTGCTCACGGGTACGGTGGAGTTTGCGCCGTCGGAGTCGTTTGTCGCCCACGCGGGCGGTGCCGATGTGCACGTGCATTTATCGTCAAGCGCACACGGGGACGGCGGCGAGGCGAGCAAGGTGGTGTCGATCGTCGAGGGACGGTTGCAAAAACGCCCGAACACAAGCGTCGGCATCCTGGCGCGGAGCCGCTCCCATCTGCAGGACATCGTTCCGGCGCTGCAGCAGGCCGGTATCCCCTACGCCGGCGTTGAGATCGACGGACTGATGCATCAGCCCGTGGTTCAGGATCTTCTGACCCTCACGCGGGCGCTGCAGACCCCGGCCGACCGGACCGCGTGGCTGGCGGTGCTGAGGGCGCCGTGGTGCGGACTGGGTCTCGGCGCGCTGTGGTCTCTGGTTTCGCCGAACCCGGAGGATTGCATCTGGGATCGCATGCAGAGCGACGACGTGCAGCAGCGTCTCGACGCCGACGGGCGACGGCGCCTGGCTCGTGTCGTCGAGGTCATGCGTGAATCCCTGAGTCATCGCAACCGCGGCGACCCGGGGTGGCAGGTGCGTTGGACTTGGGAACGACTCGGCGGCCCGGCCTGCGTTACCGAAGACGCGCTGAGCCACGCCGATGCCTTCTTCGATCTGCTGGGTGAGCACGCGCGCGGCGGCGGTATCGTGAAGTTGTCCGAATTTCTGCGCGTGCTGCACGACACCTGGATCGGACCGGAAGCGGGGTCGGGGGCGCCGTTGCAGCTGATGACGCTGCACAAGGCCAAGGGTTTGGAGTTCGACACCGTCATCATACCGGGCCTCGATCGGGTTCCCCGCCGCGAGGAGGCGAAGCTATTGCTGTGGGAGGAGGATCCCGCGCAGATGGACGAGAACCTGCTGCTGGCGACGTCGCCGGGGATCGGTGCCGCGCCGGACCGCCATTACGAATATCTATCTCAATTGCGCGCGCGCAAAGATCTCCTGGAGACGGAGCGCCTGCTCTACGTCGGTTGTACCCGCGCGCGTCGTCATCTGCACCTGCTCGGGACCTTGCCGGTCGGCGCAGGCGGCCGCGTGCGATCTCCGCGGGCGGGCAGTTTCCTGGACAAGCTCTGGGACAGAATCGAGACGCCAGGCGACGACGGTGTCGGTTCGTGCGCCGGCGGCGACACCGGCGTGGCGCAAGCCGGCGTGCGTCGGTTGCATCGTTTGCCGGCGGACTGGAGCCCCCCCGACCCGGCTGCGTTCGCAGCCCGCGACCGCAGCCCGCCGCTGGCGGAGGAGTCGGCACACGTCGAATTTGCCTGGGCCGGCGAGACCGCGCGCATCGTCGGCACGCTGGCCCACGAGTTTCTATACCGTCTGGGCATCGAGGGCGTTTCCCTTCTGCGCGCAATAGACCCGCAAGCGCAGCGGCTTCTGTGGCGAAACAACCTGATTGCGTGCGGTGTATCCGGGGAGGACTTGGACGCCGCCCTGGAGCGTCTCGGGTTGTTGCTGCAAAACCTCGACCAAGACTCGAGAGTGCAATGGCTGTTCGACCCCGCGCACGGCGACGTCCACATCGAGTACGGCGTGAGCGGCGTTGCCGACGGCCGGCTCCGGCAACTGCGTATCGATCGAACCTTCGTAGACCGACACGGCGTTCGCTGGATCGTGGACTTCAAGAACAGCCTCCACGAAGGCGGGGGCCTGGAAGAATTTCTCGCGCGCGAAGTGGATCGTTACCGACCGCAACTCGAGGCCTATGCGCGCATGCTTCGAGCCATGGAAGGTCGTTCTATTCGTCTCGGTCTGTATTTTCCGCTGCTCAAGCGCTGGCGGGAATGGGCGTACGCGTAACGGCGGATCGGGTAAATAATGGTATCCTGGGTGCGAAGACCATGTCGGAAATATCGAGTCAAAAGTTGGTGGTGGCGATTTCGTCGCGGGCGCTGTTCGATCTCGAGGAAAGCCATAGGGTGTTCGAGAATGAAGGGGTGGACGCGTATTGCCGGTATCAGATAGAGCACGAAAACGAGGCGCTTGCTCCGGGCGTGGCGTTTCCTCTGGTGCAAAAGTTGCTGCGACTCAACCGGCTCGGCCGTGCCCGCGACCGCGCGGAAGTGGTGCTGATTTCCCGAAACAGCGCCGATACGGGCCTGAGGGTATTCAACTCGATCCAGCACTATGAGCTCGACATCAGCCGCGCGGCGTTCACCGGGGGAATCAGTCCTTACCGTTACGTGCGCCCATTCAACGCGCACCTGTTCTTGTCCGCGAATCCCCTCGATGTGCGATCCGCATTGGACGCAGGATTTGCGGCCGCCACGATTCTGCCTTCCAAGGTCGGCATGAACGAGAGCGAGGAGTTGCGCATTGCCTTTGACGGCGACGCGGTGCTGTTCTCCGATCACGCAGAGAGGGTGTACAAGTCCGGGGGCCTGGAGGCGTTCACCGCCGCGGAGACGGCGGCGGCTAAGGAACCGCTGCCGGGCGGACCGTTCAAGCAGGTGCTCGCGGCCCTGCATGGAATTCAATCGGAGTTCCCGTCTTCGGATTCACCCATTCGCACCGCCTTGTTCACGGCGCGCTCGGCGCCCGCCCACGAACGCGTCATCCGTACCCTGCGGGCGTGGGAGATACGAATCGACGAAGCCGTTTTCCTCGGGGGGATGGACAAGGGGGAATTCCTGCGCACCTTCGGCGCCGACATTTTTTTCGACGATCAGCAGGGGCACTGCGAATCGGCGCGTCGCCACGTACCGACCGGCCACGTGCCCCACGGCGTGGCGAACGATTGAAGCGGCTGCTCGCGTTGAAGACAGATGTTTGAACTAAAATCAAACCGACTGCTGCTGTTTCTGACGGTATTGATCGCCGTTTTCCTGACCCTGCAGACATGCTGGCAGAGAAAACCTGCGAGTGACAAGTGGCTCTACCTGCACGAGGATGCGGCGCGCGACTACGCCGGCCTGGTGCTCGGCGACGGTCGCGGAACGGACGTACCGGTTCCGGAGCAGCTCGCGGGCACTGCGATAACGGTGCACGAGACCTACGTGACGTTTTCACCGAGGGCCGGTCCACCGCTGGTGTTAGCGTTTTCCCCGGACGCCAGACCGCCCGCTCCGCAGGATCCTGTGCTCGCCGGCCAACACTGGATACCGCTGCGCGACGGTTGGTACCGCTTGACGCTGCTCACCGAAAAACCCAAGACCGGTGAGCGGTGAGCGAAATGCGGTGCCGATATCAAACCCGTTCGCGGTGAACTTCGCAGACGACATATGCATGCAAGGGTGAGAAATTTCCTCCGGTCGTCCCTCGTCCTGACCGCCCTGAGCGCGATTTGGTCGCAGGCGGGCGCGGCCCTGCCGGCCGCGGTCGACGGACAGGCGTTACCGACCCTGGCGCCAATGCTCGAGCGGGTGACGCCGGCGGTGGTGAACATCGCTACCCGCAGCGAAATCCGCATCCGTGAAAACCCGCTGCTGCAGGACCCTTTCTTCCGCTATTTCTTCGACCTTCCGGACCCGAGGCCCCGACAACGCCGCACGCAAAGCCTGGGATCGGGGGTCATCGTCGATGCCCGCAAGGGTTACCTGGTGACCAATGCCCACGTCATCGACAAGGCCGATGAAATCACGGTAACGCTGCAGGATGGCCGCAACGTGTCCGCCGAACTCATCGGCGCGGACCCCGAATCCGACGTCGCCGTCGTGCGCATACCGGCCGACGACCTGACAGCGCTGCCGCTGGGCGATTCGGATGGCCTGCGTGTGGGCGACTTCGTGGTCGCGATCGGAAATCCCTTCGGCCTGAATCAGACGGTCACCTCCGGTATTGTCAGCGCCCTCGGACGCAGCGGCTTGGGCATAGAGGGGTACGAAGACTTCATCCAGACCGACGCCTCGATCAATCCGGGTAATTCCGGCGGCGCCCTCGTCAACCTGCGGGGCGAATTGGTGGGCATCAATACCGCGATCCTGGCGCCGTCGGGAGGCAACGTCGGCATCGGTTTCGCCATTCCCGTCAATATGGTGCGTCAGTTGACGGCGCAGCTGGTTGAGCACGGCGAGGTCCGGCGCGGACGGCTGGGCGTGCATATTCAAGACCTCACGCCGGAACTGGCGCAGGCCTTCGGTATTCCCATGACCGGCGGAGCGGTCATCGCACAGATCATGCCGGACTCGCCTGCGGAGCGTGCAGGTATACGAGAAGGTGACGTCGTCGTTCGGGTGAACGGCAACGACATCGACACCGCCGCCGATCTGCGAAATGCGGTGGGACTGCTGCGTGTAGGGCAAGTGATCGACGTGGTCGTTTTGCGCCGCGGCCGCGCCATCACCACTCGCGCCACCATCGAGGAGCCAAAGCTCGCGTTCATGGACGGCGATGTGATCAGCCGCCGCCTCGCCGGGGCGCGATTCAGCAATGTCACCGACGATCTGGGAACGCGGGAGCGCATGGGTGTGCGGGTGACCGACGTTCGACCGGGCAGTCCGGCGTGGAACGCCGGTCTGAGAAAAGACGATCTGGTCGTGTCCGTGAACCGGCGCCCGATTCGCAACCTGGAGGAAATGCGGGCCGCTCTGGATCTATCGGCTGACGGCATACTGATCAATATTCGACGCGGCAACAGCGCATTGTTTCTGGCCATACGTTGAGCACCCATAGGGCCCCCGAACCGAACCGCGGCTTGCGAGCGAAGACCAAAACGGCCTTATCTAAAACTAGGAGTTTCCACTTCGGGCGAAATTTGGTACACCGGATCCCACACCCAGAGAATATCCCACAAAACATCAAGGAAACAGTATGGCAGACTACCTCATCGCACCTTCTATACTATCCGCGGATTTCGCCCGTTTGGGCGAAGAAGTGGAGAACGTGTTGGCGGCGGGTGCCGACATTGTTCATTTCGACGTCATGGACAACCACTACGTCCCCAATTTAACGATCGGTCCGCTGGTTTGCGAGGCGCTGCGCAAGTTCGGAATATCCGCGCCCATAGACGTCCATTTGATGGTTAAACCCGTCGACCGCATCATTCCGGACTTCGCCGACGCCGGGGCCACGTACATCACGTTTCATCCGGAGGCCAGCGAACACGTGGACCGTTCCCTGCAACTGGTCAAGGAATCGGGTTGTCGGTGCGGCCTGGTATTCAATCCCGCGACCCCCCTCGACCACCTGCGTTATGTCATCGACAAAGTCGACATGGTGCTGTTGATGTCGGTCAATCCGGGTTTCGGCGGTCAAAAGTTCATCCCCTACATGTTGGACAAATTGCAGGAGGTGCGACGAGTGATCGATGAGAGCGGACGGGATGTCCGACTCGAGATCGACGGCGGTGTGAAAATCGACAATATCGGCGCCGTTGCGGCCGCCGGTGCCG